>JBBQIF010000176.1:0-6518 GCA_038324665.1 Bacteroidia bacterium | reverse complement strand
AACCCTACAAAAGCTAACTCTGAAGTGATGCTTAACTTGGAATCTTTAAAGACAACTTCAGCAGTAATTACATTAACAGATATGTCAGGTAAAGTGATAAAAACCATCAATACCAATGTAGTAGATGGTAAAAATTCAATTTCTATTTCAACTGATGCATTGAGCGTTGGTATGTATCTGGTAAATATTTCAGGCGAAGGATTCAAATCTTCTTCAAAACTGATTATCGAATAATAATTTAAAAAAATAATAAAAAACTCCTTCAAATTTTTGAAGGAGTTTTTTATTGATATATCCAGATGACATTTAGGTCTGTCCTAGGCTTGCGATTGGTGCAGGCAGTTGCTTAATACCGTTGACTACTAAATGTTGCAACCACTCTCCATAGGGTATATAATCTTGGTATTTTAACTTTCATCTCATGTTCAATAATGATCCTAATAAAATAGGGAGGGAAGCGATAGCTTTAATTATTATTTATTAAGGAAAAATAATACCATGAAAAATCCAAGTTGAATAAGGTAAACAGGAAGTGCAAGCTTATTGGGCGGATATTTAATGGCCATTCGGAATATATATTGGATGATAATGCCACAAATGAAGACGCCGATATAATTATGCAGGGATGCTTCTCCCATATTCCATTTCCAAAGGCTGTAGCGAATAGCAAATGGCTCTGCAAAGTAATCTAGCAACACTATTAATAAGCCCGCTAATATACTGGTTACAAAGGCGTCGCCAGCTATCATTTCAGCGATTTGCCTTGTAATATAAATGATGGTTAACCAGTATACCATCATCAGCAAGGGAGTGTCCCAAAAAGAATATCCCAAAGTTGGACCATATTGGTAATAGCCAAATATATAACCTGTTTTTACACCCAGCACATCAATTAGGAAACCAATTAAAGCAACCAAAATAGCTGAAAATATAAATTCCTTTGTCCATTTTTTATGATAACAAAATAAAATAAAAAAGGTTAAAAACAGAGTTACACCAATTAATTTTTGTACCAATGGCCTTGTTTGAGGCACGATTAAACCAATAATCCCTGCAACATAGATAATTACCAAAATCCAACCTGAAGTAAGCGGTTTTAGTTTGATATCTGTCATAGCGAATTAATTTCGTAAGGATAATACTTAGCCTATTTTATGATGATATCTGTAATGGCATTATAGCCCAATGCATCATTAATCAAAGCAACGGCCTTTACCCTGTTGTAAATAAATTCATTTTTAATAATGGATGAATTAAAATAACGCACCAGTTCTGTTCCTTTCATATACATGGTGGTGGTATGTTGTGCAATAACCTTACCCATCATTTCTTCCCATTTTTCCTTAATCGTACTTTCTGTGATACCTTTATGCAAACGCTTATCACTCATAAGGTTTTCGAGAGCCTCTGCGAGGGTGAACTGATGGTTTGGTTTATTGCCCATTGTGATTAGTTTTAAAGAAATATCAAAGTGCTACGAAGTTGATGCTTTTTGAGGCATTTTCAAAATGTTTTCTAACTCTTTCTTCATGAGTATCGGTAATAATGATCTGTCCGAATTGAGGGCTGCTTAACAAGTCAATTAATTGCTGCGCCCTTTGTTCATCTATTTTTTCGAATAAATCATCCAACAATAGGATGGGGCTAGATTGTAAGGTCTCACTCAAAAATCGGTATTGTGCAAGCTTTATAGCGATGATAAACGACTTGCTTTGTCCCTCGGACCCAAATTTCTTCAATGGGAATTGATTAATCTCAAATACCAGGTCATCCTTGTGTATTCCTTTCGAAGTCCTTTCAAGCATTAAATCTTTATCAATATTATCCTTTAACAGTGTAGAAAATTGCTGGTGCAGTAAATCAGATTCATAGACAAGCGTAACTTTTTCATCCCCAGAAGTGATAATCTTATAAAATTCATTAAAAAAGACATTTAATTTAGCAAGTACATCTAGTCTTTTTTCAAAAATGTATTGCCCCGCAGGTATGAGTTTTGCATTGTAACTTTCTAGCAATAATTCGTCAAAGTGACGATGTTGCGCAAATAGTTTTAATTGCTTATTGCGCAGGTCGAGCACTTTATTATACTCAGTTAAGCAATTCAGGTAAACCCGATCACATTGGCTAATGCAAATATCCAGGAACCTTCTGCGGTCTTCGCTATGACCCAATACCAATTCAATATCCCCGGGGGTAATGATAACAGCATTAATTAAACCTATATGGTCCACAAGTTTTTCATAATATTTATCATTGCGTTTCAGTTTCTTTTTCTTTCCTATTTCTATCTGCATTTGCATACTATAATGCTGTCCATTGGTAAATTCACCATTAATTGCGCAAAGGGTTTCCCCATGCCTTATCAGTTGATAATCAATAGCATTGTAATAACTTTTGCAGGTACTTAAGAGGTAAATAGCATCAAGGATATTGGTTTTACCAGCACCATTTTTACCAGTTATGCAGGTAATGTCAGAATTAAAGGTAGTTTTTAACTCAGTATGGTTCTTAAAATTGTATAAAGAAAGTTGGTTTATGCGCACTTGTTTGTAAGGATAAGTTTAAATTATTACTTTTGCCATTCATTGATAAAAAATATGGCCAAGGCTGCAAAAATAAATTTTAATAAGGAAACATACCTTAAATGGTATGAAATAATGTTGCTGGTAAGAAGATTTGAGGAAAAATCGGCCCAGTTATACGGTCAGCAGAAGATAAAGGGCTTTTGCCACTTGTATATTGGGCAGGAGGCCATTGTTGCTGGCATGATTAGCGCAACTACAAAAGAGGATAAGTTTATTACAGCTTACCGCGACCATGGGCATGCCCTTGCTCTCGGAGTAACGCCTAATGAAGTAATGGCTGAATTGTACGGTAAATCTACAGGATGTACTAAAGGTAAAGGCGGCAGCATGCACATGTTCAGCAAAGAACATAATTTCCTAGGCGGGCATGGTATTGTAGGTGCACAAATTCCTATGGGAGCAGGTATCGCATTTGCGGAACAATATCTGGGCACTAAAAACCTTTGTGTATGTTTCATGGGCGATGGTGCAGTGCGCCAGGGAGCCTTGCACGAGGCTTTCAATATGGCTATGCTGTGGAAGTTGCCGGTTATTTTTATTTGCGAAAATAATGAGTTTGCAATGGGAACTTCTGTTGAAAGGACCACCAACGTACTTGATATTTATAAAATAGGTGCTGGTTACGAAATGCCTTCTTTTCAGATAGATGGAATGAAATGTGAAACGGTTCATAACGCCATAAAAGAGGCTGCCGACAGAGCCAGGAAAGGCGATGGGCCAACTTTCCTTGAGATTAAAACGTATCGCTACAGAGGGCACAGTATGAGCGATCCTGCAACTTATAGATCAAAAGATGACGTCGCACATTATAAATCGTTGGATCCCATTGAAACAACAAAGGTCACTATTTTAGACAATCAGTTGGCAACACTGGAAGAATTAGATGCAATGGAGGAAAGGATTATGGTAGAAGTGAATAACTCTGTGGAATTTGCAGAAAATTCGCCTTACCCGGACGTATCTGAACTTTATACCAATGTTTATGATGGGGAAT
Source organism: Bacteroidia bacterium (assembly GCA_038324665.1). Lineage (GTDB taxonomy): Bacteria > Bacteroidota > Bacteroidia > NS11-12g > UBA955 > JABMMZ01. The sequence continues at coordinate 2,939 of JBBQIF010000176.1, read as the reverse complement.
ATCCATATATTATGGATTAATTAAATTAATTTAACTATTTTCGCACACTTTTTTATCAAATAAACAATCATTTAATGAGCAACAACGAAGAAATAAACGAGCAATACGAAGAACAACCGGAAGAACAATTCGAAGAAACCCCGAAAGGGCCTTCTACGGTAAGTTTGTTCACGGATAAAATTAAAAACTGGTTAAACAGTCAGAATAAGTCTATATTGTATGGTGTAACTGGTGTATTAATTGTAACAATTTCTGTTATTGCCTACCAATATCTTTATAAAATGCCCAAAGAGAAAAAGGGATTAACTGCTATTTATAAGGCACAAATGCTTTTTGATGTAGATTCTTTTAAATTATTGGTTAAATCAGCCCCTAAACTTGCCGATGAATATAGTGGTACAAAAGCAGGTAATTTAGCGGCATACATGGCAGGAACATCCTATCTTTACACTGGTGATTACAAAAATGCGATTAAATACCTTGAAAAAGTAAGTTTTGATGATAAAATAATGAGTGTTCAAGCAGTAGGATTACTTGGTGATGCATATGTTGAGAATAAAGACCTTGATAAAGGTTTAAAACAATATACAAAGGCTGCCAAGGCCTCTAACACAGAGTTTTCAGCAGTATGGTGGTACAAGAAGGCAGCTAGAATTCATGAAAGAAAGAATGAGTGGCAGGATGCTTTAGATATTTATAAACTTTTAAAGAAAGAATACAAGGATGCTGATGGTGTCAATGATATTGATAAGTATATTGGTAGGGCCGAAGCCAATTTGGGAGAATATTAAATAGCTGGCGACCATTTTAAAAAATCTTTCTGACTATAATGCAAACGAAATCAACGATGCCGAAGATTATATCTTCGGCATCGTCGTTTCTGAATGGAATAGCGAGATAACTGGCGCACTCTTAGTGGGGGCAACAGATACATTGATAAGCCAGGGTGTTAAGCAGGACAATATAATTGTAAAGTCAGTACCAGGTGCATTCGAATTGCCTTATGGCGCACAATTTATCATTGAAAACGAGGATATTGATGCTGTGATTTGTTTAGGTTGCGTCATACAGGGTGAAACCCGGCATTTCGATTTTATATGTGAGGCAGCAGCTAACGGAATTATGAGGGTTTCTTTGGATTACAGTATTCCAGTTGTCTTTGGGGTGCTCACAACAGAAAACCTGCAACAAGCACTTGATAGGAGTGGTGGCAAACCTGGTAATAAAGGAGTAGAGGCTGCCGCTACAGCGCTTAAGTTATTAGCTTTAGAGTAAATTAGTTGAAATTTTAGTAGGCCTCAAAACGCAGAAAATTGGAAATCAGCCTAAGCCATTTTCCTTATAGTACCTACAGATTTACCCTTACTTTTACTATCACTTTTGGTATTGGTATTCTTGATCACCTTTTCAGCTTTTGCCTTTACTTCTGTTTTTGGTTTATCGACACTGTTTTCTTCCGATTCAGCAATTTTAGCATCAGCCAATTCTTTTCTTAAAACTTCAAAATCGTACTGGTCTTTTAGGATATGGTACCAGTTGGCTAGTTTTTTCATATCAGAAAGATAAATACGTTCATTGTCATAGTTTGGCAATATTTTCCCCATGAATTGTGGAAATACATCTTCGTTTGATTTTTTATCAGGCACTACGAGGCCTTCCTTAGCTTTGTCAAATACAGTTAATAAAATTTGAGCTAAACGTTCTTCGCCTTCCATTGTGAACATAGCAATATCAGCAAGGATAGAGACCTTGGTAGTGGCAGAAGTTGGCATTTTTTTACCACTTCCATCCAGAGATTCGACAATTAATCCATTTTGTCTTTGCCCAACAATTTTATACAAACCCGGCATTCCTGCAATCGCTACAATATCTTTAAATTCCATAAGACTGCAAATTTCCATCTTTTTTTAAAATAACAAAGCATTCCCAAAATATTTTGTCATAGTTTTGTAAACATTTTCAAAATGAGTAAAAAAATTTTAATCTATGGTCTTGCATTTGGCAGTGCTTGTGCTGCTTTAAATTACATTTATACGACATCTGCCATCTATAAAAATTCAGGTATTGTTAATTTAACTTTCATCCTAGGCGAACTTATTTTAATTCCTGCCATCGGTATTTTCCTTTTTATAAAGTCATACAGAGATTCAAATCCTGAACGATTTACTATAGGAAGAGCAGTATTCTTAGGATTCTTTGTAAGTATCATTATTGGATGTACTGTTTCATTGCTGATTTCCTATTTCATGCAATTCAAACCCCAATTTATACAAGGAATAATAGATTACAGGGTCAATACTGCAAAATTGAATGCAGCCAGATTAAATAAAACCCCAGCAGAATTACAAAATGCGATAACTAATATCAAGAATACCTATAATCCTACTCAACAATTTATAAGTCAGCTATTCATGGGGGCATCAAGAGGCTTGTTCTTTAGCGCTATTTTTGCATATTTCATGCAACCAAAAAAAAATAATACTGTTAGTTGAAAATAAAAGCAAGAATAGGTGCAGTATGGTTTGTCTGGTGGTTCTTTAGCAGCTTCCTTGTCCTTTATCCTTTATTTGCACTTTTCCTAAGCAGGGAAAAATGGTATCCAAAGGCAAATAAACTGAGGAAAGCATGGGCGTGGTTCCTAGTCATCATTAATTTTGTAAAAGTGAAAGGTCGCTGGGAAAGTGGGGCCTTTAAAGGACCCGCAATTTATGTTTCAAACCATACCTCATATTTAGATATCATTGCATCTGGATTATTTTTCCCTGAAAAAGGGTGTTTCATGGCAAAAAAGGAATTGGCAAAGATTCCATTGTTCGGAATTTTCTTCAGAACAGTAGATATAGGCGTGGATAGGAGTAGTATTATTTCGGCACATAAATCTTTTTTGTTAGCTGCCGAAAGAATCAAACAGGGTTACAGCATTATTATATTTCCCGAAG
>JBBQIF010000175.1:0-6543 GCA_038324665.1 Bacteroidia bacterium | reverse complement strand
AATCAATTCGGTTGGCGTGATATTATTGATTTGGGCGATATCACCACCGCAAGGGGTATGGAAATGATGTTACCTATTTGGTTAAGGATTTATATGGCAACCAACAGCCCTTATTTCGGGTTTAAAATTGTTCGGTAATCTTGGGATTAATTTTTATCGTCATTATATGTATTGTATAGTCTGTAATAAGCCCCTTTTCTACCCATTAATTCTAAATGATTACCACGTTCTATAATTGAGCCTTTATCTAGCACAATAATCTCATCTGCATCTTGTATGGTTGTAAGTCTGTGCGCAATAATAAGTGTTGTCCTGTCTTGACCCAAATTATCCAATGCCTGCTGCACCAGTTTTTCACTTTCATTGTCTAGGGCGCTTGTAGCTTCATCTAAAATTAAAATAGGTGGATTGCGCAAAAGTGCACGTGCAATTGCTAAACGTTGCCTTTGACCGCCGCTTAATTTACTACCACGTTCACCAATCAAAGTATCAAAACCATTCTCAGTTTGCATGATAAAATCAAAAGCATTGGCCAACTTTGCTGCTTGTATTAGATCAGTTTGACTTACATTCTCAAGCCCAAAAATAATATTATTTGCAATGCTATCATTGAATAAAATAGCTTCCTGAGAAACAATACCCATCAAAGAGCGCAAGCTGTTAATGGATAAGGTCTTGATATCAACGCCATCAATCATTATTTGGCCATTTGTAACATCATAAAACCGAGGTAATAGGTCTGCAATGGTGCTTTTACCGCTACCACTGGCGCCAACAAGGGCTACTTTTTTATTTTTAGGCACTGTGAAACTCACCTGATGTAAAACTTGCTCATTGTCATAAGAAAAGTCAACATTTTTATATTCTATCGCATGTTGAATGGTCGTTATTTCTGCGGCAAGAGGTTGCTCATATACCTTAATATCTGCGTGCAGAATTTCCTCATACCTATCCAAACTTGCGGCTCCTCTCTGCACCATAGGGAAAGCCTGCGAAAGTTGTTTGAAAGGTGGAATTACTTGGCTAAAAATAGCAAAATAAGTAAAAAAAGCAGAACCAATAAGTTGACCTTCAAATACCATATTGCCCCCAAACCATAAAATAACGCCGGCAACTACAATTGCTAATGTTTCAGAAATCGGAGAAGCCAAATCACCGCGGTGATTCACTTTGATATTTGCTAGGGTTGAATTGGCATTGTGTTCATCAAATTTTTGTTTGAAAACTTTCTCAGCTACAAAGGCCTTGATGATGCGCATACCGCCTAAAGATTCTTCGAGGAAAGACAAAACAATACTTTGTTGTTCCTGATTGCGTTTTGACTTTCTGCGCAATGACCGGCCAAGTAAGGCAATAGAACCTGCCGCAACAGGTAATAAGGCAATAACAAATAAGGTTAATGTAGGGCTCATATAAACCAGTACACCAACATAAAAAAGAATGGTAACAGGTTCCTTGAAAATAGCTTCAAGCGAGGCCATAAGGCTCCATTCCACTTCCTTCACATCATTGCTCATGCGGGATATTAAATCTCCTTTTTTCTCATTACTAAAATAGGAGAGGGGAAGGGCCAGAATCTTATGGTAAATATTTTTGCGGATATTTTCTATACTCCTGTTGCGCAAGATTACCAGGTAATACAACGCCAAGTAGCGCGCAATGTTTTTGATGATCGTAGCAATAATTAAAGCAAAGCAAATTAAAAGTAATGCTTCTCTCTTGTCGTTTTGAACAAATTCGGTCATCCAGTGGATGAAGGCATTGTACATGGAGTTAAAATCGGAACCGCTACCAGCCTCAACTGCTTTCGCCTTAAAGGCATCCTTGTTATTGTTAAACATGAAATCAAGTAGAGGCATGATAAGGGCAAGGGAGAATAGGCCTGCAAGAATCTGTATGAGGTTAAAGAACATATTAAGTGCAGCAAGTCCTTTGTAAGGAAGAATAAGGAGGATAATGCGCTTCATTGCTTTCATAAAGGGCAAATTAAATACTTTTTTAAATCAAAAGGACTTTAATTAAGGGATAGTTGTTAAAATTTTGATGAAATGGGAGCCTTGAGCCACAGATTCACAGATTATTTTTATGTAACCGACTGCATAGAAGTGAAATTAATCTTAGGGATTGCTTCAAACAGCTATTAAGTAAATAAAAATTTGAGTTATTATTTCTCCTCTGTGAAATTTGTGAATCTGTGACTGTTCTACTTTGGTTTTAATCTGTGCCCATGATTCTCTCAATTTAAATCTGAGAATCTTGTGTCCCTCTCCCTAGGATCTAGTATGCGTAATCCGCCAGATATTCATAATCACTTGTGAGCTTGCCATCCTTACAGATAGTGGCTGCATCAAGGATAGCACTATGAGGCTTTATCAGTTCAGGGATGACATAATCTATCAGCATCTGCCCGAAACCTTCGCTTGCATCTTTTGGCAACTCAGTAGGTAAATTACTCACCGCCATGATATCGATACTATCGGGTAAATAGGGTTCACATATATCCATGGTAGTAGGACTAAATCCAAAAACTGGGTCACTGCTTTTGGTGTCTTTCAGGGTAATAGGGATGCTGCCGTTAATGTCACAACTAATATCAGCGATTACTTTCGTTTTGAATGTAGGTAATCGGGTTTCATTAGCAGCAAAAAGGCGATCCATGTGTACGTCCCAATAAATGCCATTCATCAGCAGATCACAGTAGGGTAAATAATAGCGAAATACACAGCGGTAGCGCGTTGGGTCGTGATGGAAATCACTGCGGTCATAAGGTTTGCCGTCTATGCGTTCGTAAAGGTTTTCTGTTAACAATTCTGCAAACACTGGTTCAGCATAAATTTTTGTTAATATATCTGCTGGCGTAACCTGTTGTATTCCTGCCAGATTCAGAAGTTCGAGGGCCCCCAAAGACACTCTGCCATTGCCGGTTAAAATAATTTTTATAGCGGTTAATTTCAGTTTTTTGAGTTCCCTTTTTAATTCTTCATAATCCTGGCACAAGTAAGCCGGTTTCATGTCAAAGGTCTTAAATTTCTTACCCCAAGTAATCAATCCATTATAAGCACCTACTATGCCTGCAAATCTACCAAAGCCAAGTACTCGGTCGCCATTTTTCCATCGGAGGGTTTCATAATCAATGAGGGTAATTTCCTTTTGAATCAGGCCATGCATCAAAGCCTTATTATGGGCTTGCTTTTTAATGGTGTGCGAAAAGAAAAAATATTTTTTATGAGGAATCAGTTTTTCAGGCGGTACTTCTTTAATGCCCATTAAAAAGTCACAGCCACTAATATCTTCCTTAATTGTGACGCCTACTTTTTGGTATAATTCATCGGCGAAGCATCTGTCTGCAGAAGGTTGAATTGAAATATCGATGGCTGGAAAATGGTGCTTGATGGCCACACATTGAGCAGGGGTTAATGGCACACGTTTATCTGCAGGTAGTTTTTCTTCACGGAGTATGCCGAGTTTTATTTTCATGGAATGTGAGGCAAAGATATTGAATTTTATAACTTTCAGTTGGTGATATTTTCTCTGTCAATTAATCGAACTATATTTACAATTATCAAATTACCAAATTGGCACATCACCACCACGAAGCAGTATTATTGCCAATGAAAAACAGTAATTCAATTAATAAATTGTTGTACCTTTGCACCCCTTGGGGCTGACTGGATTTGACGGGCGGTGCAACTGAGATGTAAGCATGTAGAGCTTTGTTTGCTGGCTCTTTAATCTCAACATTCAAAACTCTAAGAGGCGAGAATAATTTCGCAATGGCTGCTTAATTTAGAATTAAGCAACGCTATCCACCTTCGGTGCCCTTGTCTGGGCCGGTGCCGGGTTAAGGTGGTCGACAGACCTGGGTATCATTTAAGAGCGGTTGCGGCTTATTTGATTACAAAGCAACATAAGGTTTTGGAATGGTAGGCGGTAAGCCATCCAACGCCCGACAATAATTACAGCTAAACATGTAGAAAGCGTTATCATTTCCTGCTCCGGACCAGGGTTCGACTCCCTGCAGCTCCACAAGGCAATTTGAATGCCACCGTTAGGTGGCATTTTGATTTCCCGGCAGCGTTGAAAGCTCGCTTTCATAAGCTGAAGGGAAATCAAAATGCAAGGCATGCAATGCCGCATTCAAATTGCCTTGTAAGGCCCCACCCCTTGGGAGCATTGCCGCAGGCAAAGACCAAAAAACCTTCAGTTTAAAAAAGCTCGCTTTCATAAGCTGAAGGGAAATCAAAATGCAAGGCATGCAATGCCGCATTCAAATTGCCTTGTAAGGCCCCACCCCTTGGGAGCTTTGCCGCAGGCAAAGACCAAAATATATTCAAGTAAGGTAATATAAGTTATGGGAAATGGTCTTGGATTACCTGTAAATTTCCTGCAGCTCCGCACTGAAGCAGAAAAAGCCCTAAATTTAATTTAGGACTTTTTTTTGAAGTTCAGGGTTTTTACGGCTATGAATGCCTACTTTTTGTATTACTATTTTCATAGACGTAATTTATTTTTCATATAAGTCATGTTTGTGTCATAACTGTATGAAAAATAAACAATAGTAAATAGAATACTATATTTTTGTATAAAGAAATATAAATGAAAATTGTAAATGGGTTAATTCTTTTTATACTTTGCAATTTATCACTATCCATCAATGGACAGAATGGTATCGAATATTTTGTTACTGTTGATCCATCTACAGGTAATTTTACAAAGATCAATTCTATTCCAGGCGTGCATTGGATAAATATTGCTCCTAGTTATATTACATTTGATGCAATTAATCAGGTTTATTTTTTCAGGGGTGATGATTCAATTGGTGATTGGCGTCTATATTCTATTAATGCAAGTGATGGTTCTGTAAAATCGAAACCTTTGTTTCCTGTTCTGCTTGATGCAAATGATAATATCATTGAACTTCAATATGACAACAATACCCAAAAACTATATGGGCTACATTGGGACAATTCTTTGAACACTGAATTCCTTATTTCAATTAACCCTTCTACAGGAAAGTTTGTAATTATTGACAGCATTCCTGATGTAAAATGGATCAGTATTGCAAACTTTACTGTATTTGATGAGAAAAACCATTTATACATGTTTAAAGGAGGCGACGCAAATTTTAATTGGCGATTATATTCAATAGATGTCATGACTGGCAAGATAATCTCGAAACCGTCTTTTCCAAATCTTAGCGATCCAAATGACAATATTTCAGATATCAAGTTTAACAATACAACACATCAACTTTATGGCTTGCATTGGGATAATTCAGAGCAAAGAGAATATCTTGTTTCAATAGATTCAGGAAGTGCCAAAATAAATATCATAGACAGCATACCAGGTGTTAAATGGATAAGCCTAATCCCAAATTATACGGTAATTGACGAGAAAAGAAATCAATTTATTTTCCATGGAGGAACAGCAAGTTTGATATTCTCGCTTTATTCAATAGATATTGCAACGGGCAAAACAATAAGGAAGGTAGGCTTCCCAAAAGTTTGCAACCCCAATGACAATGTCATCGAACTGCATTCTGATCGTATTTCAGACAAAATATATGCCTTGCATTGGGAGGAAAAATACCTTAAATTGAGAGATACTATTGTTTGCATAAATTCTTCAATTACTTTTAAGGTTCCATCAGATGCAAAGTGGTCGAACGGTGATTCAGGGTTTATTCTGAAACCTATGAAAAGCGGTTATTATTCCTATCACAGCATTTTAAAATGCGATTCAAGTATCAAAACAGATTCTTTGTATATAAAAATAAGGTCCATCCAAACCAGTTTGCCCGTAGATACTACATTTTGTGAAGGTGTACCAGCTTTTCTTGTAGAAACAAGTGGTTTTAAAACCTATACTTGGTCGAATGGGTATAGGTCGAACAAGATTCCTGTTTCAATTGCCGGAACTTATATTTTAAGTGCAACTGATAAGAATAATTGCAAGTTTAAGGATACGGTGAAAGTTAAGTTTACTAAGAGCCAAAAGCCAAACTTAGGTCCAGCTCAAATTGTGTGTGCTAAAAATGGCATAAAGCTCACCGAACAATCTGGATATATTTTTAAAACGTACTTATGGGATAAATTAGATACAAATATTTTCATCCAGATATTCACAGATGGTTCCCATATTCTTGAAACTTTAGACAGCAACCATTGTAATTCCTCAGATACCGTGTTCGTATCTGTTACAGCAGGTGGTATAAAACCAACGCTCGGCCCTGACAAGTACATTTGTGGGACAAATAGTATTCTACTTTCTGAGCTATCAAGTTACGGATTCATAAAATACAAATGGAATAAACAAGATAGCATAAAATATAAAGTAGTGAATGCAATAGGAACTTATATTCTTGAAACATGGGATAGCAGCGATTGCAAAGCCGCAGATACAATTAATATTTATTATTCTAATGGGCATATTTATTTACAAATTTTAAATGGGAATAATTTTATATGCAAGGGTGACAGTATCACATTGTCTCCAAAAGATTCCTATTCAAGTTATTCTTGGAATAAAAAATTTAATACAAAA
>JBBQIF010000174.1:0-6684 GCA_038324665.1 Bacteroidia bacterium | reverse complement strand
TTTGATATTGAAATTTGATTGGCCACTGTCATTTTTTTTCAGTGTTCCAGCAAGATTACCTTCAAACCAAAAAGATTTTCGCTGAGTATACGCCCTGGGATGATTAGAAAAATCTTGTGAAGGTGGAGCTGTTTGCGAAATAGCTAAGTTATTTAATAATAATGCTATAATCAGCAGTTGAAATTTCGTTAATTTATGCATTGATTTTAATTAATGTAAGTTTTAAAAAACATCCTTCTTCAAGGAGTGCTTCTTATCCTTCTATGTCTATTTGATAAAGAGTTGGAGTAAGTAATAGATAAGGCCAGCTAATATAATTGTAACAGGCAATGTCAGCAACCATGCCATTGCAATACTTCTGATAGTGCCAGGCTGTAAATTTTTAACCCCTTTGCTAGCTGTCATGGCACCTGCTACACCCGATGATAGAACATGGGTAGTAGAAACAGGCAATCCAAAAGCAGTGCTAACACCTATTGTAGCTGCAGCAGTTAATTCAGCAGTTGCGCCCTCGGCATAAGTCATGTGGCGTTTACCTATTTTCTCTCCTATTGTTACCACTATTCGTTTCCAGCCTACCATAGTTCCCAATCCTAGACATAAAGCTATCATTATTGTAACCCAAAATGGCACGGCCTCTGTCGTATGTTTGAATTTTTTTATTTCAGCTTTGATAATCTCAACATTCTCTGGCTTCTCTGCAAATGTTTTACTTTCTATATCCGCATCAAGCCTTTTGGCAATTCCAGTTAACTGAGTTCTTACTTTAATGGTTTTTTCTTTCAAGCTGCTTTGAGAAGCATTTTGATCTAGTTTCGTTAATTTAAAGTCTTCCAATGCCACCCTTACAGTTTTTGTTTTTAGTAAAAGATCTGCTTTGTACTCGGCAGCGAGCGCTGTTTCAATCTTTGTAAGTGAAGCCAGCGATTCATTGGCATCAAATTTTTCATTAAGGGCAAACTGAAGCGGCATAAAAGTTATCAGGATAATAAGCATTAAACCAACTCCCTTCTGCCCATCATTACTGCCATGAAAAAAACTTACCAAAGAACAGGTGGTAATTAATACTGCTCTTATCCATCCCGGTGGTTTACCCCCCGGTTCTGGTTCCTTAAAAATATTCTTTTTCTCCTTTACCATTCTTCGCAGCATATACATCAGCAGGATGGTAAGCGAGAACCCAAATAAAGGTGAAATCAAAAGAGATAGGCCAATATCCTGAGCCTTCGACCAATTAACCCCATCTCCTCCATGTAACCAATAAAAAACCATTCCCACTCCTAAAATAGAGCCAATCATGGTATGCGAACTACTGCAAGGAATACCTAGATACCAGGTACCTAGATTCCAAATAATACCTGCCATCATCATACCTAATACCAAGCTCACACTTTCCCCAGTGGACAATGTCACAAGATCGGTAAGCGGCAGTAAGGCAATAATCCCCATAGCCACTTTATAACCAATGACACTGCTGTACATTAATCCACAAAAGTTTAGAAACCCCGACCATACTACGGCGTAAGTAGGCTTTAGTGCCCCGGTATAAATAACTGTAGCCACTGCATTGGCCGTATCGTGAAATCCATTGGCAAATTCAAAAATACATACTGTGAGTATGCAAAGTATAAATAAAACAGCAAGGGTAGTGTCTAATCCAAACATTGTGCAAAGGTGGAAATCCTATATTATGGAATTGTTAAGTTAATGCCATCAAATAATTAAATTCCCGTGTAATTGCTCGGCGTAATATTTTTTAGTCGCGTTTTCAACTCTTCACCAATGGCTAGGTTGTCAATAAATTCTTTAATTTCCTTTTCACCAATCTGATGATTGGTTCTGGTTAGTGATTTCAATGCTTCATAAGGATTAGGGTAATTGGTAGTCCTTAAAATTGTTTGTATAGCCTCTGCCACCACGGCCCAGTTATTGTTCAAATCCCTATCAATGGCTTCCTGATTTAATATTAATTTACTCAAACCCTTCATTAGGCTGTTATAAGCAATTAAATTATGTGAAAATGGAACGCCAATATTTCTCAAAACAGTAGAATCAGTTAAATCCCGTTGCAAGCGTGAAACTGGTAATTTGGACGATAAGTGCTCGAACAATGCATTTGCCAGACCAAGATTACCCTCGGCATTCTCAAAGTCAATAGGATTTACCTTGTGTGGCATCGCACTACTGCCAATTTCCCCTTTTTTTAACTTTTGCTTGAAATATTCCATTGAAATATATTGCCAAATATCTCTACTGAAATCAATTAAAATGGTGTTAATCCTTTTAAAACAATCGCAAAGTGCAGCAAGATGGTCATAATGTTCAATCTGAGTCGTTGGGAAACTGCGGTGCAAACCTAGAATTTCGCTGACAAAATTGTGTCCAAAACTTTGCCACTCAATATGTGGGAACGCAATATGGTGGGCATTGAAATTGCCTGTGGCCCCTCCAAATTTAGCGGCATATGGAATCGCATTGAGTTGTTTTAATTGTTCATCTATCCTGTTAACAAAAACCATTAGTTCTTTGCCTAGTTTTGTTGGGCTTGCCGCCTGTCCATGCGTTTTGGCCAACATAGGAATATCTTTAAAATCAACCCCTAACTTTTCAATAGCTACTTTTACCTTAATCAAATCTGGCAGAATAATCGTATTAATAGCTTCTTTCAAACTTAACGGAATGGCGGTATTATTAATGTCTTGGCTAGTTAATCCAAAATGGACCCATTCCTTGCAATATCCTAAATTGAGGGATTCCAACCTTTGTTTAATAAAATATTCAACAGCTTTGACATCATGGTTGGTCGTTTTTTCAATTTCCTTGATTGCTAAGGCATCTGCCTCTGAAAACTGCCCGTAAATGCTCCTTAAACCATTCAGTTCAACTGCTGTAAATAATTGCTTAAATCCTTCCAGTTCCAAGGTATTGAGGTAAATAAGGTATTCAATTTCAATCCTGATCCTGTATTGAATTAAACCCCATTCAGAAAAATAAACGGCCAGTGCATTTGTTTTGCCCCTGTACCTGCCATCTATCGGGCTTATTGCTGTTAATTCATTTAAAATCATTGATGCAAAACTAAACTTTTTATGTCTTATGGCGAAAAAAAGTGATTTTATCCTGACATTAGGTATTTTATCGAAAAATGACAGTGCCCCATTTTATTATGAACTTTATTTGTGGTTCATTTTACAGCAAATAACATGAAACAATTCTTAAAATATACATTAGCCACAGTATTCGGTGTGTTCATCACCTTTATTGTTTTAGGCATTCTATTGTTTTTTACAATCATGGGTCTGGCCGGTTCAAACGGCAAAAAAGGCGCAACAGTAAAGGATAATTCTGTCATAGAACTCAATATCAATTATGATGTACCCGAGAGGACTGCCCAAAGTTTCATGGCTATTTTTTCACAGGGCGATGAAGATGCAAAAATTGGCCTGAATGACATTCTCGAACTGATTAATAATGCCACAACTGACACTAAGGTAAAAGGTATTTACCTGAAAACAAATTTAAACAATACTGGCTATGCCACGACTCTGGAAATACGCAATGCACTTGAAAATTTTAAAAAATCAGGTAAATTTATTTATGCTTATGCCCCCTATTATGATGAGAAAAACTATTATCTAGCTAGTGTAGCTGATTCTATTTTTATTGAAAATGCAGGGAGTGTTATGTTAAACGGCTTATCTGCCAATATCATGTTTTACAAAGGAGCCCTCGATAAATTAGGTGTGGAGATGCAGGTGATAAAAGTTGGTGCCTATAAAGGTGCTGTTGAGGCATTTTCTAGGAATGAATTGAGCGCTGAAAACAAAGAACAGATTGGCGTTTACATTAACAATATCTACCGCACTTTTCTGATTGCCGTTAGCACCAGCAGAAAAATTGATACTGCTACCTTAAATAAGGCTTTCAATGAATTCATTATTCAAACTCCCGCCCAAGCCATTGCTTTTGGACTTATTGATAAATCAACATATAGCGCTGATATCAATTTAAGCATCAGGAGAAAACTTGGACTTAAAGAAAAAGAAGAGTTGAATCTTATAAAAGCAGGTGCTTATGCAAGTAATATGGAGAATGATGAAGAAAAAAGCAGTGATAAAATAGCGGTAATATACGCTGTTGGCGAAATAATGGAAGGCGAAGGAGATGATGAAACTATTGGCTCTGTTACGCTTTCCAAATCAATAGCCAAGGCCCGGGAAGATAAAAATGTAAAAGCAATTGTATTAAGAGTTAATTCTCCAGGTGGAAGTTCGCTTGCCAGCGATGTTATCATGCATGAAATAGTTTTATGCAATGGTATCAAACCTGTTATTGTTTCAATGGGCGATGTGGCTGCAAGCGGTGGTTATTATATTAGCGCAATGGCAGATTCCATTATTGCAATGCCTAATACCATTACAGGTTCTATTGGTGTATTTGGATTATTCCCCAATATGCACGTGCTCTTAAATGAAAAAATGGGTTTAACATTTGAAAGTGTCAAGACAGGAAAATATTCTGATTTTGGAAGGATAGACAGACCCCTGACAGAAATAGACAGACTTTATTTGCAAAATATGGTGAATAGGATTTATGATGATTTTACGGGTGTGGTGGAAAAAGGCAGGAACCTCGACAGCGTTACGGTTGAAAAACTAGCACAAGGCCGGGTATGGACTGCTTCAGATGCACTTTCAAATAAATTAATTGACAGTTATGGCGGTATCAATGATGCCATAAAGATTGCAGCATATAAAGCCAAGTTGAAAAAATACAGCATTTGCAACTACCCTAAACAGGATGATCCATTTAAAAAATTATTTGGTGGTAAAACCAATTCCATGATTGAATCTAAAATGGCCTCAGATTTAGGTATATTTTACAACTACTATAAAACTTTACAGACTTCCATAAAAACTCAAGGCTTCCAAATGCGTTTGCCTTTTAATTTTATCATTCAATAATCTAATTATATTTGCCCCTTCCATTAAAAATATGTTTAAAAAACTCTTGGTTTCCCTGCTGCTCATTCTCCAAATTACATTATGGGCACAAAATCATCCTAAAAAAGACTGGTACACCCTTTATTCTGTTAAGGATACTGCAATGGGTATCGACCTTGTTAATGCACTTAATACCACGCCAAGACCAGCGGGTGCAAAACCGGTTATTGTAGCTGTAATTGATGCAGGAACAGACACCAAGCACGAAGATCTAAAGGCCAATATCTGGGTGAATTTGAATGAAATTCCGAATAATGGTGTAGATGATGACCACAATGGCTATATTGATGATATCAATGGATGGGATTTTATAGGTGGAAATGAAAAGGATGTTACCTATGATAACCTTGAATTAACCAGGTTGGTGAGGATGTACAAAGCTCGGTTTGGCGAAAAAACAAGCAAGGAAATTGCTAAAGCAGACAGAGCTGATTACAAAAAATATAAAGAACTTGAAAAAATTCATGCCAAAAAATTACAGGATGATACCAGAACTTTTCAAGCCTATTCATACTATAAAAAGATTACTGACGCCGTTATAAATGAAATTGGCAACAGTACTTTTTCATTGAAAGAATTAATTGATTATTCACCTGAAAAAAATGAAGCAAAACTCGGCAAAGTCTTTATAGTTCAAGTATGTGAACCGTCTAATCTGGCTCCCGGAGACTTTTTGGATGAAATTAAACAGGGTTATGATCATTTGAATGCAAGTGTAAATTACCAACTGGATTTGAATTATGATCCTCGTGAAATTGTGGGTGATAATTACCTAAATGCAACTGAAAAAAATTACGGGAACAATGAAGTAAGAGGTCCTGATGCGATGCACGGCACCCACGTAGCCGGTATAATAGGCGCGGACAGAACGAATGGTATTGGTGTCAATGGTATTGCCCCATTGGTGCAGATTATGGTAATACGTGCGGTACCAGATGGAGATGAACGCGACAAGGATGTTGCAAATGCTATACGTTATGCCGTGGATAATGGCGCCAAGGTTATTAATATGAGCTTTGGCAAAGCCTATTCCTTTAATAAAAAGGTAGTAGATGATGCTGTAAAGTATGCAGAGAGTAAAGATGTATTGATAATACACGGAGCAGGTAATGATGCACAGAATAATGATAAAGGTACTAATTTTCCAAGTGCTAAGTACGAGGACGGGACTTATTGCTCTACTTGGATCGAAGTAGGTGCCAGCAGTATGGACCAGACACCATCAGATTTTTCTAACTATGGTAAAACTACGGTCAATGTTTTTGCTCCTGGATCAGAAATTTACAATACAATTCCTGATAATAAATATAAATGGCTAGATGGCACAAGCATGGCAAGCCCTGTAGTTGCTGGTGTGGCGGCACTAATACGCTCCTACTACCCCAACCTTACAGCGGTGCAGGTAAAATCGGTGATAGAAAGTAGCGTTGTAAAGCCTGAAGGAAAATTCAAAAAACCTGGATCGAAGAAAAAGAAGACAAAATATAAAAAACTTTGTACAAGCAAGGGGATTATCAATGTTAACAATGCCTTAAAGGCAGCAGCGGCAATTAAATAATCGTTCAAAATTTACTTTACTTCTAACTTCCAAAGTTCTGCGCCATGAACCTCATCGTCCACAACAAAATAAAGTGTATTGCCAATACAGATTAGATTTGTTGGAACAGTTAAATTGGTAGCT
>JBBQIF010000173.1:0-6728 GCA_038324665.1 Bacteroidia bacterium | reverse complement strand
GGCGCTGAAGCGCCTTGGTATCGCTGTGATACAAATAAAAGGTGTCCAAAGTTAAATAGGAGACTAAAGCCTAAAATCTGAACCATAAAAGGACATAAAAGAGCATATAAGAGAGGACGCTGAAGCGCATTTAGCCTCGCTATTGTATGCCAAGAAGGTCTTCCAAATGTGGTTAAAATAGAAGGGCTGAAACGTCTTGGTATTAGCTACAATATGGCTGAATAGCAGCTAAAGTGTTCTGAAGAATTTAATAACACGCATTTGAATTTATTCCAAAAATCTAAAATGTCCTAAGGTGTTTCTAAGGTGGTTAGGTTCCCCAAAAAAAGTGCAGTGAACATTTACGATTATTCACCTATAATAAAAAAAGGTTCCCGGACTGCCAGAAACCTTTCTTTTAAATATGAAGTTCTGATTATTTACCTACTTTAGCCATTAAGTCAACAATCCTGTTGCTATAACCGGCTTCGTTATCGTACCAGCCAACTACTTTAATTGTATTGCCAATCACCATAGTAAGGTCGCTGTCGAATACACATGAATGTGCATTGCCAACAATATCAATAGATACCAATGGGTCAGTTGAGAATTCAACAATCCCTTTCATAGCGCCTTCTGCAGCAGCTTTGAATGCAGCATTGATTTCATCTTTTGTTTTAGTAGTTCTTACATTACAGGTAAAATCAGTGACAGAACCATCGGGGATAGGCACGCGCATGGCGTTACCGTTCAGTTTGCCATTCAGGTGTGGCATTACTAAACCAACAGCTTTAGCAGCACCGGTGCTGGTAGGAATAATGCTATAAGCAGCGGCCCTTGCCCTTCTCAGGTCTTTATGTGGAGCGTCCTGCAAGTTTTGGTCAGAAGTATAAGCGTGGATAGTAGTCATGAAACCGTGCTCAATACCACATAAATCGTCAATAATTTTTACCATTGGTGCAAGGCAGTTGGTAGTGCAAGAAGCATTGGAAAGGATAGTTTCAGTGCCATCAAGGGTATTGTCGTTAACACCTAGAACGATGGTTTTCATTTCTCCTGTTGCAGGAGCGCTGATCACTACTTTCTTAGCACCTGCTGTCATGTGCTGACCGGCAGATTCAACATCTGTAAAACGACCTGTAGATTCTAAAACAACATCTACATTCATGGCTGCCCAAGGCAAAGCGGTTGGATTTTTCTCAGCTAATGCTGAGATAGATTTGCCATTAACAATAAGGGCATCCTCAGTATATTCCACAGTGCCATTGAATTTACCATGTACTGAATCGAATTTTAGCAAGTGTGCTAAAGTCTTGTTGTCAGTAAGGTCATTGATGGCTACTACTTCAATGTCATTCCTTTGGCTCATCACTCTGAAAGCCATACGGCCGATACGGCCAAATCCATTAATTGCTACTCTTATCATTTTGTTTTTATTATTAGAATTTTGCGGTGCAAAGGTACAATTATTTTTAAATAATACCTTGTAATACACAAGGATACTTGTTTGCCCTTTTAATCAGTAGTTTAGAAAGATTAAATTTCATTTTATTGTCTGTAATATATTGATAATAAATAACATGGTTAATCTTGGTGGACAAGGAATAGTTTTACAGTTCAATTGCCGAATTCAACATAAATTACAGGATTGGAAGAAATGACTAACGGCCTTAATTATGTTACCTAATTGCTGTTTTTCAGAATAGGTGCTAAATCAATAGCTTTTCAATATTCATTTCTTGATGCCTATGTTTCTAACATTTTTTCGTTTTCTTTGCTTAAAAGACCGCAACCAAGCGCTGTTGAAATGACTTTTGAAGAAATATATAGTAAGCATAGCAAATTAGTATTCAACTTAGCTTTGCAGTATGTTCAAAATGTAGAAGATGCTGAGGAAATATCTCAAGATGTTTTTGTATCCATACATCAATCGTTCAGGAAATTTCAGGAAAATTCAGAAATTAAAACGTGGATCTATCGCATTGTGATTAATAAATCGCTTGATTTTATTAAAGCGAAAAATCGAAAAAATCGCTTTGCCTTAATTACGTCCTTGTTTCACTTTGATGGTAGCGAAGTAAAAAATATGCATCTTCATTTCAATCACCCAGGGATATTATTGGAACAAAAAGAAGCCGTTGAAAATATATTTAGGCACATCAATTCTTTGCCCGATAATCAAAAAACAGCATTGATTCTGAGTAAACTAGAACATAAAAGTCAGAAGGAAGTAGCAGAAATAATGAACTTAAGTTCAAAAGCAGTAGAGTCGCTTTTACAGAGAGCAAAAGTTAGTCTGGCAAAAAAAATTAAACCAAACGAAGGAATTTAAAATATATATCGTCTAATACATTAATCTAAAAACAAAAATGGAAGATTTTTTAAAAACGCTCGAAAGTATAAAACAAGTGGAAACACCAAGCCACTTGTACATGCGTGTGCAGCAAAAGATAAAAAACAAATTGAATAATAGTGTTTCTATGAGAACTGCCTATTCAATGGCCGCATCCTTAATATTCTTAATTGTTCTAAATTCGATTATTGTTATGGATTCTAATAAAACAAAAGTCACTGACTCAAATATTGCTGAATCTTATCAGTTACTTCCCAGCAACAATTTATACAAATGAGCAAAATAAGGTTAATAAGTATGGTGGCCATTGGTTTATTCGTCATTGATTTGCTTTTGGTTGGCTTTATTCTCTTCAATAAGCCCAGACCTCCACATGAAGAAGGTCCCCGAAAAATTATTGAGGAACGCCTGCATTTTG
Source organism: Bacteroidia bacterium (assembly GCA_038324665.1). Classification (GTDB taxonomy): domain Bacteria; phylum Bacteroidota; class Bacteroidia; order NS11-12g; family UBA955; genus JABMMZ01. Next base: position 3,978 of record JBBQIF010000173.1, on the reverse strand, counting down.
ATGCTCAGCAAATTACTGAATTCGAAAAATTAATTATCGTACATCATGCTAAAATAAAATCGGTTGATTCAATGATTAGGCTTGCAAAAAATGACTTCTTTATGTGTATAAATACGGATAATATATCTATGAAGGATTCACTTTCTAAAAAGTTGGGTCAATTGCAAATTGAAATAGAGGAAATTCATTATGCTCATTTTATTGACATTAAGCACCTTTGTAAACCGAGCCAGTTAGGCTACTACAATGATCTACTCAAGGAATTTAGTAGAATTTTTTCAAAGGAAGCATTAGGCAGACCCAAGCATTGAAGAAAGAATTTCTGTATATATTCTTGATTAGTTTCTCACTGAATACGTTTAGTCAGAATGGCATAAAAATTGATTTTCGGGTGGCGATTAAAGATATTCCAATAGTTTTAAATGATTCAACTTATCTTCTGGATAATGCAAAAACTGTGCATTTTACAACACTTAAATTTTACATGTCAAGCCTTATGTTTTTACATGATGATAAAATTGTTTTTACAGAGCCAAATAGCTTTCATTTAATAGATTTATCTGATACCAACTCCCAAAATATTTTACTTAAGTTTTCAAAAGCATTCAGTTATAATAAAATTAGATTCAATATAGGTATTGATAGTATCACAAATGTATCAGGGGCCCGAGGTGGTGATTTAGATCCGACCAAAGGAATGTATTGGACCTGGAATAGTGGTTACATTAATTGCAAGATAGAAGGTGATTATGGCTTAGATACGAATCCAAAACAAAATTTTGAATTTCATCTTGGAGGTTATCAATATCCTTTTAGTGCCTTGCAAACAGTTGAGCTTAGTTTAAAAAATACTTCAAACATATCGCTAATATTAGATTTGAACAAGTTTTTTGAACAACTTGATTTAAGCAAACAAAAGAATATCTTGTCGCCGTGCATGCAGGCTGTTAACTTTTCTCAACAGCTAATTAAATGTTTCATCTTAAAATGAAAAAGTTTGCAATTATTGGTTTGTTTTTTTTGCTTTCGGCCTTTATTATGCAGGGAAGTCTATTTACTGTTCCTGAAAATTTTCCGCCTCCAATCTATGATTTTTCAAAAAATCAATTGACTGAATCAAAAATTCTGATAGGCAGAATGTTGTTCTATGATCCTATTCTTTCAAAGGATAATACTATTTCCTGCGAAAATTGTCATTCACCCTTTTCCGCATTTACGCATATCGACCATGCATTAAGTCATGGCATCCACGATAGTATTGGAACACGGAATTCACCCGCCTTAATGAATCTAGCCTGGCAGCAAACTTTTATGTGGGATGGAGCAGTGAATAATTTGGATATGCAGGCACTAGCACCTATTGCTCACCCTGCTGAAATGGGAAGCAATATCAAAGAGGTCGTTGAAAAACTGAATGCTTCTTCAAAGTACAGGCCATTATTTTATACCGCTTATAAGGATAGCATTATAACCGGCGAAAATGTGCTAAAATCCATTTCACAGTTTATGCTTACATTAGTTAGTGCTAATTCAAAATACGATAAGGTCATGTTAAATAAGGCTAAATTTACAGAGAAGGAGGCGAATGGCTATTTGCTTTTCAAAAGAAAGTGTGCATCATGCCATACCGAACCACTCTTTACCAATGGACAGTTTGAGAACAATGGTTTGCCAATAGATTCATTTTTGAAAGACATAGGCAGAATGAAAATAACTACGCGTGCAAATGATTCATTAAAGTTCAAGGTGCCATCGCTCCGAAATATTGAGTTCAGCTATCCTTATATGCATGATGGAAGATTCAAAAATCTATCGGAGGTATTGAACCATTACAGCCATGGCATTCATCAATCGAGAACTTTGTCTTCTGAATTGAAAAATGGAATTACACTTTCTGCAAATGAGAAAGTAGATATTATCAATTTTCTACTCACACTTTCAGATAAAGCTTTTGTTTTTAATCCTAAATTCCAATATCCAAAATAAATTTTCAATAGGGCGAAGGATTTAAATAATAGTGTCGTCTAACCATTTTAATATACAACCAATAAAAGTAATGAAAAGAATATATCTAACCATCCTAACCATGTTTTCTATTGCATTGTTAAATGCGCAAACCAATCCGGCAATTCTCAATTGGTTGCAAAATAAGACCATCACGGCACGTCATTATGTTTCGGGCAATTCTACGGCAATTAATGATGCTGACCTTGTGAATGTACAAAGTGTGCAATATAATGCCACAGATGTCTATATCTCTACCACTGGCTTACCTAGTTATGTTACAGGTCCTTTCTTAGATGGCAATCCATCCTTTGCAACGAACCAAAGTGCCATCTTTAAATTTCCATTGGTTCCAACGAAAAATACAGGAACGTCCGTGAACACTACAGGCGGAAATATTGGTATTTTTATTAATGGTGTAGCCTTGTTTGATTACCGTGATGGTGTTTCATGGAATAATAATACAATGACATTGTGTGGAGGGCCGGGTAATCCACCATGCCCGGGTGGAATGGGCGCATCACAAGACTGGAACAGAGATGCTATACCAGCAGAAAGAGGAGGGTTTGACTGCTCAAAGGCACACCCTGCTATGGGCAATTACCATCACCATCAAAATCCCAGTGCGTTCGACTTAGATTTGGTAGTGCTTTCTACCATTTGTAATCTGTATGATGCAGATGGCTTATATGCTATCGACAGTAATGTGCATTCACCATTGATTGGTTTTGCCTATGACGGTTTTCCGATTTACGGTGCTTATGGCTACCAGAATGCAAATGGTACAGGACCAATTGTTAGAATAAAATCTAGTTATTCGCATAATTCAGGAACTACGCGTACCAATGGGCCGGCAGTTAATACAACCTATCCAATGGGCTATTTTAGAGAAGATTACCATTATACCATGTCAGGTAGTTTCGATTATTTGGATGAGCACAATGGTAGATTTTGTGTAACACCAGAATATCCTAATGGTATTTATTGTTATTTCGCTACCGTTGACGCCAATTGGAACTCGGTCTATCCGTATGTTGTTGGTCCAACTTTTTATGGTACTATACAAGCAGCGAAGGTTAACTCTATACCTGCTGGAACTACTACTTACAATTCCACGAGCAGTATTGCCACCACCAATATTGAGGCCGCTCAAGTAAAAATATTTCCTAATCCAAGCAGTGAGCTTTTAGTGATACAATTGATAGACCTTAACAAAGAAAATTTAAAAGTAGAATTATTTGACGTCAGTGGAAAATTAATTGAAGTAACCAATTTATTGCAAGGCAGTACGATTGCTTATTTTGACACAAAATCGCTCTACAGCGGGCAATATTTTGTAAAAATCTCTAATGGCACTGCGGTAACGATTAAAAAAGTAGTGGTGGTTAAGGATTGATGGGGTGTGGGTAGGGTTTTGTAGATTTCTAGAGAAAACAAGGGTTTATTAAGGCATCTTTTTTGTCAATGTTATTGTCAATGATTTTAATAATTTCATTAAGGTAACAATTTTTTATGGATTTTTATGGTAACGGCTGCGCCTTTCCCGGTAAGTGGTGCTGAACAAATCCAATTTTTTTTACAACCTGCGGTTGTATTTATTTTCAATCTGGGTGCTTTTGAAAATGGGGTTTTCAACGCACCCAAAATTTCATAAAGGAGATTATTGGGAATGGCTGCGCCTTTCCCGGTAAGTGGGGCTGAACAAAACCAATTTTTTTACAACCTGCGGTTGTATTTATTTTCAATCCCGGTGCTTTTGAAAATAAATTTTCAACGCACCCGGATTGAAAATAAAAATGCCCCCGCTTGTGGCGGGGGCATTAAAAATTGGCTTTGTAGTCCGTAGGGGAATCGAACCCCTCTGTCTGAGATGAAAACCCAGTATCCTAACCGATAGATGAACGGACCAAATTTTCGGACTGCAAAAATACTAAAAAAATTGAATTTACAAAACCCGTTGAAAAAAAAATAAAA
>JBBQIF010000172.1:0-6753 GCA_038324665.1 Bacteroidia bacterium | reverse complement strand
TCTATAGGAAGGTATTTCTTACAACTTTTTATTATTATAAGTGAAATTATAAATACTGATATTAAGAGCTTATTTTTCATTTGAAATCATAAAAATCGATAACCCCTCCAACATTCTGAAGAAATTTATCCATCACTGGATCAGTAAAGCCGGAATGGGAGAAATCGCCGTCGTTTTTTAAACTGAAATTAACGACATTGCTAAAATATTTATCGGCATTTACTCCCATGTTAAATCGCCCATTTTTACTAATGGTATAATTTGTAATGAAACTGTATTTACGCGCATTTTTATCCAATGCCACATGGAATGAAAATGCCTTTTCTAATCCGTTATTCCAGTAATAACCTTCCACTGCATTAAAAATATAACCACCAGCCCAACCCCAGTGCATATCGTTTACAGATGGGTTGAGGGGGTGGTTAAGCCCCCATTGCTGAGGGTTAGCATGGTTGATAACAGAATCTATCCCAACCTCAAGCCGCATGGATTTATACCCACCTTTAGGTACATTTTTAATCACAAAACTGTCGATCCCTTCGGTTAAACTTACAAACCCGTATGCATCCGGTATTTTTACAAATTCTCCCGTCGTTTTTTCAAGAATGAAATTAGAAAACAGGAATTTTATTTTTGTAAATTTGACCGTATCGCCGGCTGCAGTTGGAAAATAAGTACCCCAAAAAGTGTTGAATTTAAAGGTTAATTCTACATTGTCCGGAGGTGTTTCGGTTTTTGGAGGATCTACTGTTTTATCCTTACAACCGCCAAAAGTAGCAGCTATTAATAGTACGGAAATCAAATATTTAATTTTATATATGATTTTTTTAATGGGCTCTATTTTTAAATGATTATTCACGCGTTTTTTATTCTAATAGACGATAATTGATTTTGGAATGATTTTATCAGAGGATTGTAAAAGGATGGTATAACTGCCACTAGCCAATGCTTCAAGATTCAGGCTTTCAATTGTACCTTTCAGTAATTTATCAGCGTATTTTTTTGTGAGTACTGTTCTGCCAGTCTTATCAATCAGTTGCCATTCTAGCAAATCGGAATTGTCAAGCGAAATATAGAAAATACTTTTTGAAGGATTAGGGTAAATGGTAAACGATTCTACTACTTTGCTCTTCGGGAATATTATGGTAGATTTTCCCAATATCCATTCATCGGGGTCAAAAACAAGCTCCTTTACGATAAGAGGCAATGTAATTTCAAAATGTTCAATCGCCTTGCTTATCGGTAATCGCAGCAATGTATCTTTGGATTGTCCTTTCAATAAAATTGGCAATGGCACATTGTACAACTCCACAGAAGGGTGACTTTGTGTTTGGATTATATCTATTGTCACTTTGGAGCCATTTTGTATCCATTTGATGGTATATAATGGATAGCCTTCACCTGTAATCCAATCATTAAAATAGTCAGTTAAACTCTGGCCGGATGACTGCTCAAGATAAAATTTTAAATCATTTTCTCTTGCAAAATTATACGATAATTGATTGCTGGCCATGTAATTTTTGATTCCAGAAAAGAAGGCTTTGTCGCCAATAACCCATCTCAACTGGTTCAATACCATAGCCCCTTTTTGGTAGGTGGTTCTAAATTCAAATAAGGCGCCCTGGTTAACGGTATCTTTTGCCCTAACTGATCCATCGGGTTGTGCAAGGACATCTTTCTTATTGTTCTTAAGCTGGTCCAGCCATTCATTTCTGGGCCTTAGAAAATCGTAGCATAAAAGATTGCAGTAAGTGGCGAAACTTTCATTGAGCCATAGATCGTGCCAAGAGCCACAGGTTATTTTATCACCAAACCATTGATGTGCTAATTCATGGGCGAGTAGGTCGAACCCGAAACTACCTACAAAACTCATAGTTTGGTGTTCCATTCCACCACCCACAGTAAATTGTGCATGACCGTATTTTTCTTTATAGAAAGGATAAGCCCCAAATAGACTGTCATATAATTGCATAACAGGTATCAATTCTTTTGTCTTTACCCTTGCATCAGCTTCGCTGTGCGGGAATACATAATTTAATATTTCAAGGCGTTTGCCGTTTTGAAGCAAGGCAGAATCGGAATAGATACTATAACGAGAAGCTGCAAATGCCACTAGGTAAGTAGCAACAGGGTAATGGTGCTCCCAATAGTAAGTATGGACTGTGTCGTTGGTCGTAATAGATTTAAGTACGCCATTGGAAGCTACTTTATAAAGTGTGTCCACTGTAACCCTAACATCGAGCGAATCTATCTTATCTGAAAGGTTTTCCCTGCATGGCCACCAGAAATGGGCACCATAAGGTTCGGAAAGTGTCGTAATTACAGGACCGGAGATGGTAACATTACGGGCATAAGCTCTTGAATTGGCATTTACATCCGGAAAACCCTGATAATATATGCGGATACTATCCAGGGTATTGGAAGGCAAAAGGGGGTTCAGGGTAATAGTCAAGATATGGGTATTGGAGTGTGTAAAGCTCATTTTCTGTCCTTTAAAGATAATGCTATCCACTGTTAAAGAATTCCTGAGGTCAAAATTCATTAGATTGACAGGCCCCGTTGTTTTGAAAAAATAATTTACATCGCCTTTCAAATAAGCAGTTTTCATGTTAGGCGCAAGCGAAAGACCAGCATATACAATATCAATATTATCTCCACTTGTGCGTTTAGAACCATATTTTTTTAATTGATAGTAATTTGCCATTTCACTTTTCGCTAGGCTTTCCAACTCTACCTGAGCGTTAATATTGAAATTAAGACACGCTAAAACAAAGAATGCTGCAATACACTTCATATAAATAATAACAAAGTTACAAAAAAATGGCGAAATGTGAAGGTAAAAATCCAAATTTGCACCAAAATGAATAATTATCCGAACTTAAGACTCAAACCGGGCAAAGAAAAGTCTCTTCAGCGTTATCACCTTTGGGTATTTAGCGGTGCGCTGATGCAAGATATAAGCCAAACACCGGAGGGTGCAATGGTGAATGTTTGTGATAGTAATGGAAATTACATAGCCACAGGGTACGCCCAGCACGGCAGCATTGCCATAAGAATTTTATCATTTAATAATGAGGAAATTAACCAGGATTTTTGGAATAGGACCATTCAAAACAGTTGGGAAATGAGGAAGAGTCTTGGTTTTACCGATAACCCAGAAACCAATTGTTATCGTTTAGTACACGGCGAGGGGGACTATGTCCCCGGTCTTGTGGTGGATTATTATGCAGGCATTTGTGTAATGCAATGCCATACTGGAGGAATTTATGCACATAGGGAATTGATTGCCTTTGCCTTGAGAAAGATTTTAGCCGATAAAGTAGTTGCTATTTTCGACAAAAGCTTTGAAACACTGCACGGCGCGGTAACTGATGCAACCAACGGATTTTTATTCGGACAACAAGAAGATCATGTTGTGCTTGAAAATGGTTTTAAGTTTAAGGTGGATTTTGTAACAGGTCAAAAAACAGGGTTTTTTATTGACCAAAGGGACAACAGACAATTGGTGGGTGCTTATGCTAATGGGAAATCAGTGCTGAACACCTTCGCCTATACAGGGGGTTTTTCAGTCTATGCGCTAATGAATAATGCAACCCAGGTGGATTCAATTGATGTATCTAAACATGCTGTTGAATTACTCAATGAGAACATGCTGTTGAACAACCCAGGAGCTGAAAATCACAAAGGGATAGCTGCGGATACTTTTAATTATTTTAAAACAGTAGAAAAGCAATATGATATTGTAATTCTTGATCCGCCAGCTTTTGCAAAAAATAGGGGTGCTAAACACAATGCGTTGATGGGCTATAAAAGATTAAATATGGAAGGACTGAAAGTAGTGGCAAAGGGTGGTTTGTTGTTTACCTTCAGTTGTTCTCAGGTGGTCGATAGCTTTACATTCGACCAGATTATACTTTCCGCAGCCATAGAAAGTAAAAGGAAAATCAGGATATTGCATCGCTTAACCCAGCCCGCGGACCATCCGGTGAATATTTTTCATCCTGAAAGTGAATATTTGAAGGGGTTGGTGTTGATGGTAGATTAATGTTTTTATCAATTCAAAGCATGATTAAAATATGTAATAAAAAGTCGATTATTGCACCATGAAATTATTAAAGAATAACTTACCCTTATGTTTTTTGTTTTCAGTGCTAATGTTCACAGCGGCCTGTAAAAAGAAAGAATCAGTTGCGACACCTGCTGCTGCTGCGGCAACCCCGGCGAAAGTAACAACAAATGATGTATCTTCATTTACAGATTCAACGGCAGAGTGTAGCGGCAATGTCACTTCTCAAGGCAGCTCAACAGTAACCTCCCGCGGGATATGCTGGGACAATAATCCTAACCCAACAGTTAAGACATTTTCAATCAGCGAACAAGGGAGCGTTGGTGCATTTTATATCCAACTTGGTGGCTTAAGCTCAGGCACAAAATATTATTTTAAAGCCTATTGTGAAACTACGGACGGCATCGTATATGGTGCTGAAAAAAACTTCACAACGAAATAACTTTTGCGCTGCTAAACTGAGGCAGTTATAAATTTCTATTTTAGTAAACAGTTTAAAATATACAAAGCCACTTTAGTGTAGCTATGTCAGGTCATATTAAACCAATTTGAAAGACTAAAATAATGCCATAACTTGCACTAAAGCGCAGGAATGATTGGTATTGTAATTCAAAAAATATTTAATTTTGACCAAACTATTTTTATTCTCAATTTTAATTTAAATTTGTAAGATTATGTTATCAAAAAAAATTGAAAAAGCACTTAATAATCAGGTGGAATTAGAAGCCATGTCATCTAATTACTACTTGGCTATGGCATCCTGGGCAGAATCTGAAGGACTGAATGGTGCCGCAGAATTCTTGTATAAGCATAGTGACGAAGAACGTGTTCACATGGTAAAATTAGTGCGCTTTATCAATGATAGGGGAGGCCGTGGTTTGATACCAGCTATAAAAGAACCGGGGTCTAAATTCAAATCACTTTCTGAAGTATTTGATATCATTTACAATCATGAAGTAAAAGTTACAGCGGAGATTAACAATGTGGTTGATCTTTGTTTGTCTGAAAAAGATTATATCACCCATAATTTTATGCAATGGTATGTGGCAGAACAACAGGAAGAAGAATCTTTGGCAAGGCATTATGTCGATAAGTTGCGTTTAATTGGAAATGATAAAGGTGGTCTTTACCTTTTCGATAGGGATTTAAATACGGCTGCTTTTGCTCCAGCAGGGGCGCCAAGGAAATAATTTGTTCGGTATATAGATACGCAATGCATTGTGTATCTAAATACCGAATGTATCGTAAAACAAAATCCTAATTTGAACAACACACAAATCTTCGAAGAAAATCCCGAATTGAAACTGGCTTTCGATTACGTGGAGTACACGAATAAAAATATTTTTTTAACAGGTAAGGCAGGCACAGGTAAAACTACTTTTTTACACCAGTTAAAGAAAACCTCGCCCAAGCGAATGGCTGTTGTTGCGCCTACTGGTGTAGCTGCTATCAATGCAGGCGGAGTTACCATACATTCTTTTTTTCAGTTGCCATTTGGGCCACATATTCCAGAATCTCTACAAAAGAAATCTACTACATTTAATCCGGGAGCACAACAAAATAGAGGGGATAATAAAAAATTTAACCGCGAAAAAATAAAGCTCATTCAGAGCCTTGATCTTTTGGTGATAGATGAGATTAGTATGGTGCGTGCCGATATGCTGGATGCCATTGACGAAGTTTTGCGCAAGTATAAAAGTCGCTACAAACCATTTGGGGGTGTACAATTACTCATGATAGGCGACCTTCATCAATTATCACCGGTAATAAAAGATGATGAATGGAATTTATTGAAAGATTATTACGAAACTGGTTATTTTTTCAGCAGCAAGGCTTTGGAGTTATCCGAACCAATCAGTATAGAGTTAAAGCATATATACAGGCAGAGCGACCAGTATTTTATAAAGATGCTCAATAGTATCCGTGATAACCAAATGGATTACGACTTACTGAAGGAGCTGAATGAGCGCTATATTCCCGATTTTAAACCTGCGGATGATGAAGGTTATATTACACTTACAACCCATAATAACAGCGCCCAAACAATTAATAATACAAGGTTGCTGGAGTTGAAATCATCCTCCTTTTATTTCAATGCTGATATAAAAAATGATTTTCCTTCTTTTGCTTATCCAACTGAGGTGACACTTGAATTGAAACTGAATTCACAGGTCATGTTCGTGAAAAATGATAGTTCAAAAGATAAGAATTATTACAATGGCAAAATAGGAAGAGTTACTAAAATTGAAGGTAAAGAAATTTATGTAAAATGCGATACCGATCCTTCGGAAATATTGGTGGGCCAGGAGGAATGGCAAAACATTAAATATGCGTTGAATGAAAAGACCAAGGAAATAGAAGAGCAGGTAGTTGGCACATTCAAACAATATCCTTTGAAACTTGCATGGGCTATCACCATCCACAAGAGTCAGGGCCTTACTTTTGAGAAAGCCATAATTGATGCCAATGCGGCTTTTGCACATGGGCAGGTATATGTGGCACTGAGTCGTTGTAAGACTTTTGAAGGTATGGTGCTAAGCACACAGATTGTGAGCAATAGCATCAAGACAGATGAGAAAGTGGCTGAGTTTACTAAGGATATTCATCGCAATTTGCCGAACGAAGGTGACTTAAAGGGCTCCAAGACAGATTTTCAGCAGACGTTATTAAATGAATTGTTTGATTTT
>JBBQIF010000171.1:0-6759 GCA_038324665.1 Bacteroidia bacterium | reverse complement strand
CTGCTCAATTTTATTGCAATGGTTGGAGCTATCCGCGCTGATCCGCCCAATTCCCGGATTGTAATGCTATCAGTAACTTTATATTTACCGGAAAATGTGCCTATTGGGGTTGGCGCGTATCCGAAGGACTGATTTGAATGTGATGCCATAGCAGGCGTAAGAACATTATTCAATTCATAGACAGTAAAATCCATAGTTGAACTTAAATCTCCATAATAGGCGGTTTTGGAGGTATATTGCATGAACAATACCACCGAATCAAGCGTTTCAGTACTAATAATTTTACTTAACTGTGGTAAATTAAATTGGAAAAACGAGGTGGATTGGTACTTCCCGAAGAAAGGATCATTGATTACACCTACAAGGTTATTGCTCAAACTGTCTGTTTTAAGAGAGTCTTCCCTTATAGTGGAAGTTAAAAGGGTAAAACTGTCAGTAAACCCATTACCATCAAAACCACGGGTACCTTCATTGGTTAAAAATACGTTGTCGCTTTGTTTTTTACAAGCTGTAAATAACAAAGCGAACAACAATACATAAAATATGTTTGAAAATCTCACTATGCTGCGAAATAAACTATTATTTAGCAGAACCCAATACCTGTTCGTAGAATGTAGAGTACCTTTCGCCTAAATTCTCATTATTATCATGGTTCATATTAGGCTTGGCTTTTAATAATTTCTCCAAATCCGGATCTAATTTATCGGTACAGTTAACAATAGCATCTGCGTTCTTAATGCCACCAATATGTAAACTCTTATTATCGCCATTGGCAAAAGCCGCGAAATGTTTATCTTCTATTTCATTCAAAGATGCTTTGCGGGCGAAATCTTTACCTAAGTCTTCTTTAAATTCATTTTCGAAAACGGAGTATATGACTTTGGCATTTTTAAACACCGGCTCATCCTTATATAAGGTCTTAAGGTAAACTGGTATCAAACTTGTCATCCAACCCTGGCAATGGATAATATCCGGCGCCCAGCCTAGTTTCTTAACAGTTTCTAATACACCCTTACAGAAAAAGATGGTACGTTCATCATTGTCGGCAAAGAATTTGTTCTTTTCATCCTTGAACACAAACTTGCGGTGAAAATAATCTTCGTTGTCCAAGAAGTACACCTGCATTCTGGCTTCAGGAATAGAAGCTACCTTAATAAGTAGTGGGTTATCATTATCATCAATTGAGATATTGATACCGGAAAGCCTTACTACTTCATGTAAGCGATTCCTGCGTTCATTGATTACCCCAAAGCGCGGTACAAGAACACGGATTTCATTCTCCTTTTCCTGAATGGCCTGTGGGAGGAAACGGGCTACAGCGGACACTGGAGACTCGTTTAAAAATGGTGTCATTTCGGATGACACAAACAGAATTCTTTTCTTTTGAGCAGTCATGGATTTTTTAAGAAGTTAGTAAATATAAATACAAAGATAATACAATTTTTTCGGAATTATTTAACAACAACTTCAATTATTTTTTCCTAATCGCCTATAAACACAGTGATAGCAAGGGTTCTTGATTTTTAATTTCTAGGTTTAAATACCTATAAAAACCCAATAATTAACATATTATTTTAAAAACCGCCCATTTGTCAAATAAATTGTACACCTAATAACAGCGCAATTTCTCTACTTTTTTTAACAAAATAATAAATAGTATAATTTTTAATTAAAAAATACTAGGATTTAGTTAATAGTTATTAGTTATTTGGCAGCCATCAAAGAATCAATAATAGATTATGCATTCTGAAGTGTTAGAATAGAAACCTCTGGCCTTATGCCCAACCTACCCGGATAGCCTAAATAACCAAAACCTCTGTTTACATACAGGTACTGTTCACCTTTCTGATATAAACCTGCCCATTGCTTATACATATACTTAACAGGGCTCCATTTAAAATTAGCAGTTTCAATGCCAAACTGTGCCCCATGGGTATGACCGGCAAATACAATATTGATGTCAGTGTATTCTTTAAGAACTTCAAATTCCCAATGGCTTGGATCATGGGATAATAATAGTTTAGTAGCAATATCTTCTACCCCCTTATATGCATCTGCCATTTTACCATATTTAGGAAAACGGCCTTTAGCACCGTAATTCTCTATCCCCAAAATTGCAATTTTATCTTCACCTCTTTCTAGTACCCTATTTTCATTCATTAATATATCCCATCCCAATTGTTTATGCACCCCTATTAATTTATCGAGGTTGGCTGCCTGCATAGCCGACATGTGCGACTTACTTGTACCTGAATTAGCAAATGGCTGGCTGGTATGCTTATCAGGCCAATTATAATAATCGCCATAGTCATGGTTGCCTAAGCAACTGAAGACTCCCATGGGTGCTTTAAGTTTAGAAAATATGCGTATATAATCATCTGTCATTTCATCGGCAATATTATTAACAAGGTCGCCGGTAAAGAATATTACATCCGGTTTCTGCGCCATAAGAAGGTCAACACCCTTTTCAACCGCCCGCTTATCCCAAAAACTACCACTGTGGATATCGCTGATATGGCCAATGCGCAACCCATTGAAAGTGGTCGGAAGATTCTTTAAGCCCACAGAAACATTGTGCAACTTGTAATTATGTGCTCCTCTCATAATGCCATAACTAAGCCCTGCAACTGTTAGTCCGCCTATGCCAGCGCTTATCTGGGAAATAAACTTCTTACGGGAAATTAAAAATTTGGTAGTGCTCGAACTTACAGACTTCTCACCGAACACTACTGTATATATTTTATTAAAAATCCTGTAGACATCCTCAACTAACAAGGGTATCACCATTAATATTTTAGCCAGCACCATAGCAAAGAATAAGCCTGTGATGAACACTATAAATCCTCTAGGGGCATTGGCAAATTTCCCCATTATTGTCAATACAAATAAGGTATAAAAGACTCCACTGAAGGCCCAGTAAATTATAAATGTGAACCGTCGTCCGGTGGGGGTTAGTCCTGCTGCAATGGTCTTTACAGCCTGAAATGCATACGTGTCAAATAGAATAAAGATGAGGAGTATGGTAACGATTCTTATTAACATTGGAAGCAAACTTGTTATGGATTGGAACATTGGAGACTAATTTGGTAATGTGATGATTTGATAATGGTAGGAAGGTTTATAATTAAGACATCAATTAATAATCAAAATTACGCCCTTTCTGTTTGCCAATGTTTAAAATGGCATTATAATTCTTTAAAACCTCAAAACTTTTCGAGAAAATGCCTTCATCTTTATTGATGACCATAGAATTTCCGATTTCCCCATATATCCTGTAGGCTATGGAGGCTTTTAAATGCTTCTTAATAACCTGTGCTGCTTTTTTAGAGTAAACCAACCTTTTTAAATACGGTAAAGTTTGCGCTAATCGCACCAGACTCCTAACATGCGCATCAGAAATTTCATAACTTGCATCAAAGGTTTGTATATCTTTAAAATGCTTTTTTGCGAAAGCGAGCTCACCCTGCATGGCATCTAATAAATAAACATCGAAGACATGACTGTAAAATAAGCCCGGTAATAACATTTCAATTTCTGTACTGTCGGGGGTGGTATCGCGTAAAATAATATCAGGACGAATACCGCCTTCAATGGTCAATACCCGTCCATTCCTAGTAAAGAATTTCTTTACTACATTAGAGTCAAGGGCCGGTTCGAGTGTATCTGCAAGCCTGTTCCGACTGTAAATTTCATTTCTATAGGTTGCAATACTACCAGCATAAGACTTTTGTATACTCCTTCCGCTTGGGGTATAGTAGCGCGCTATAGTGAGTCTCAGGGTGGAGCCATCCATTAACTTATAAGGTTCCTGCACCAAACCTTTGCCAAATGAACGGTTGCCTATTAAAACAGCCCTGTCATTATCTTGAAGGGCGCCTGCCAATATTTCGCTTGCTGAAGCCGTATTATGATTGATAAGTAAGATAAGTTTTCCTTGTTTAAAAATTCCATTGCCATTGGCTTTGTACTCCGTTTTTTTTCGGTGCAATCCACTGGTAAATGATATCAGTGCATCCTTTTCAAGGAATTCATTGGCAATTGCTGTTGCCTCGCTCAATAATCCGCCCCCATTGTTCCTAAGGTCGATGATTAATTCAGTCATGCCCTGCTCCTTTAAAGATTTCAATGCGGTTAAGAATTGCTTATGTGTGCTGCCGCTGAATCGATCTATCTTGATAAACCCCAGTGTTTTGTTTACCATGTAATAAACATCGGAACTATTGACAACAATGGTTTGTCTATCACTCGAAACGGTAAAATATTTATTACTTTGCTTTCTGTAAATAGTGAGTTCAATTTTTGAATCTGGGGTGCCTTGTAGCGCATGCGACACTCTGGAAGCGTTTAAACTGTCAGTTAACTTCACCTTATTAGCCATTAACAGACGGTCTCCAGGCAGCAGTCCCGACTTTTCGGCCGGCCCCCCTTTAGAGACATTATAAATAAATAGCGTGTCCTTAAAAATAATGTATTCTATACCAAGACCTTCATATTTGCCTGCTATTTGCCGGGCATTCAACTCTGCAAGTTCTGGAGGGATATAGCTGCTATGAGGATCGAGCTGTGAAAGCAGGTAGTCAATTGATGCTTCTTCTATATCTGCTGAATGGGTGCTGTCAACATAATCGTGCTTTATTATATCCAGAATCTGCGAGAATTTATCCTTTTGCACGCCCTTAATCATCATACCAGCCGCCACTCCACCGCCTAATAGCAATGCATACAATAATGGTTTAAAAGCGTCTTTGATAATCCTGAAAGGCATTTAAAGGATATTCAGCAATTGTTCTTTGATTTTTTCTAGCTCTTCCTTCATGCAAACTACTGCCTGTTGTATAGGAAAATAATTAGCTTTGCTTCCCATCGTGTTAATTTCACGTCCTATTTCTTGCGCTATAAAATTCAGTTTTTTTCCATTGGCATCCTTTTCAAGTGTTTCAATAAAGAACGAAAGGTGATTATTCAAACGACTCTTTTCCTCCCCTATATCAAACTTTTCAAGATAAAAGATTAATTCTTGTTCAAAACGGTTATGGTCAATTTCCAGCTTTTCCTTTTGTTCAGTCAATGCCTGAAACAATTTATCTTTAATGGCTTCCTTCCTCGGCTTTTCTTCAATTTCCACCGTTTTTAACTGAAGTTTGATGGCGGCAATGCAATCTTCAAAGTATTTTTTAATGGTATTACCCTCCTGAATCCTAAAAGCATCAAATTTATCAAATGCTGCTTCAACTGTCTGTTTCAATAGCACCCAATCTTCTTCAACACCATCTGTTTCATCAAATTTAAGGACATCGGGCATTGTTATGATGGTGCTGAAAAGTGTCGCATTATCAAGGTTAAGATCAGTTGCCAACTTTTCCAGCTTCGTTTTATAACCAATGGCCATTGCGGTATTCACTACCAAAGAATCCGCAGACTGGTTATTCTCCTTTTTTTCTGCATTGATAAAAAGTGATACTGAACCACGACCAACCTTTAACATCAACATTTGCCTGAACTCAATTTCCTTATCTTTAAATGCCTTAGGTAAGCGAATATTGAGATCGAGGAATTTGTTGTTCAGAGATTTGAGTTCTGCCTTAATGCGCCAGCTCTGGTTTTCTGCTTCGGCCGTACCGAAACCTGTCATACTTTTTATTTGTACCATTTGTATTTTGTTGAAGTAATATACACTCCAGCAAAAATGAGGAGGGTAGCTATAACTTTCTGCAAAGTAAGTATATCTTTTTGTAAAATTACCGCAATAATAGTTGCCAGCACCGGCTGAAGATAAATATAAGCCCCTACCATGGTGGCACCTACCTTATTTATTGCCCATGCATTTAGCAGGTAGGTAACAAAAGTAGTGAACACAATTATAAAAATAATTTTTGCAATTATATCTGGCGGCATATTGAAATCTGCAGTAGAAAATTCCGGCAAACCGAAAGGCAATACCAGAACAAACCCAATCATGAACGTGAATTTGGATACGGTTAAAGTGTGGTAATACCCTAACAATTTCTTTGCCAACAGTAAATAAATGGCATAAGAGATGGCATTGAAAATAATCAATACATCCCCAATAATAGTAACGTGAGAAATTGCAAATGCTCTCCCGAACATCAGCAGTAAGGCACCAAAACAGGCCAATAAAATACCTAGTACCTGCAGTATGGTAAGGTTCTGATGAAAAATAAAAGTATTGAGAAGAAGTACAAAAATGGGGGTAGCCAACATTAAAACAGCTCCATTAATAGGCGTTGTTAACTCCAGGCCCTTAAAAAACATAAGCATATTGGCTGCAACACCAAACAAACTGCATAAAAAAATCAGGAGCCAGTGCCTTTTCCAATCAATTTTTTCGCGAGGTCTGGCATAAGAAGCCATAAAAAAAAGCAGGCCTGCTCCACCTACTCTCAGCACTATAAAGCTGAACCCCCTTAGGTAATGGGGCATAATATCTTTTACAAGGCTAAATGTGACCGCGTAAATAAGCGAAACCAAAAATAAGGCTATATGGACTCTTAAATTCCGGATAAAGTGAGTAAAAAACCGTGGCGCAAAGGTGCTGTTTATTCCCCGAAAATAAAAATTAAGCCATCGAACTTAAGAAGGCAACTATTTAAACATTATCATTTCATTCCGTAAGTATTAATTTGGCATCTCAAAAAATTGTATGTTTGAACCAATTATAAAAACAATATGCCAATAAGAGTTGTAAAAGATGATAATTCACCCGAGGAATCTTATGGCCCTCGTGGTGGCGGAAATCGC
>JBBQIF010000170.1:0-6775 GCA_038324665.1 Bacteroidia bacterium | reverse complement strand
AGTCTGGTAATCATAAAAATTACCTGATAAGCCTATGCGGGCCTTTTCACTGAAACTGTAGTTAAGTGCAGCACTGAATTTAAGGACACTTAGATTCTCCGATACCATGGCAAAAGAATTGAAGGAATCTTTTTTCGAAATATACAAAGGCATACCGGATACATCGGAATAATTGATTTCAAAAGAGGCATCCATGCTGGAACCTACCTTGCCATTAATTCCCAGAAATAACTTAATAGTTTCATAAGGGTTGGTAAGATCATAAGTAGAAGTAAATTGGTTGGACTGTATAATCGATTTTAAGCTTTGTTTTCTGTAACGCCCATCGATACCACCATATAAATTGGCTACATTTTCAATTATTGGATAGCTAGCCTTTACAAATAGATTAGGTTTTAATTGTGCACTGTCATTGCCATCAAAAAATATGGTTGAATTAAATCCAACTGAAAGATCCATCACGTCATATTTAAAATTAAAACGGGGGTCAAGTTGTATAAAGAGACGGTTCCTATCTTTTTCGCCGGGTAATTTCAAGGTGGTATAATCCACGCCGATAGTGGCACTTAAAACACCATTTTCTAGATCGTTAAAATCGGAAATATTGCCATAAATTTTGGTGCTCAAGGAATAATCACTTTCTGTAGCGCCGCCGATACCAAAATTATAAAAGTTAAAGGCAGTTCTGTGTTTTATATTCCTATTCTTATTTGGGGTGCTGTTATAATAGGCCTTGGCCTCAAAGTTTTGTATGGTCCTGCCGAGGTTCTTTTCAGCCCTTTTGTTGGTGTCCACATAGCCAAAATAATTGAACTTATTCTGTTTGTAATTCGCTTCTAACCCAAATTCGCCAGAGGTGGTATAAGTGGCCATGTAACCCTTGATAGCATGGTCGGTATAGTCGGCAAAAGTTTTGTTAAGGTCAGAATTGGTTTGCATAAAACGGTATTGCATACCATAGCTATATTTATTACTCTGCTTATTGTTGAGGTAAAATTCTGCCATCGGAGTTCTTAAGTTGCCATAGCCTACTTTTATGAAACTAGATGGGAATGTGTTAAATTCCTTCTTGAACAAATCTGCGGGAGGGATAGGGTTAACAATTTTATCCGTCTTTGTTTGTTTAGGGATAATGTTATAGGTGTAATTCGGAGGTACGGGTATGGGTTTTTCAAGCACTGGCACAGATTCTATCTTATTGGCTTCTATGAGAAAAATCGGTGCGATCTGTATGATTTTAACCACCTTGCTAGTATCCTTTTGTCCGTGGAGAAAAGTTGAAATGCCGATGAGTGCTATTAAGAGGGTGTATTGACGCATAATACGATTCTACAAAGAACGCAAAAAAGAATAAACTATTGTTCACAGAACTATCCACATGTGTACACAATCAGGGAAGTAAGTTGGCAGTTGGCAAAAGACAGTTGGCAAAAAAAACCGGAAATCGTCAAATAAAAACGAAATAAATGCCAATTGCCAACTAAAATATTGCCAACTTTCCTTAGTCCTTTCCAAAAAAATGGTGTTCGGCGTATTTTTCAAATTTTTGCTTGTCCTTAAACTTTCGGGCACTCAAAACAACTCCAGATTTATCGGTATCCATCAAGTTGTTAAGTGGATTCAGCTTCTCTGTCTTTTGCACAGAAGCTCTTGCTTCCATGACATGTTCACTTAAATCCATATCATAAGGAATATAATTATTGAATAACTTGAAGCCGTAATTGTTTTTAAAATGTGAGGCATAAGCCATCATATCAGAAATAAAGGGATAGAGAAAATAACTCAGCGAATCCACTTTTTGCCAGCTATCAGCCTCATAATTTTCTTCCATCATGGGGCACACTGGCGGCAGATCAAAATTCAGGATACTGAACAGCGGACGGTGTATGGGATTTTCAATCAGTTTACTACGCCCATCGTCTATAAGGATTAGAACAACTTCTGCATTGATGCCCCTGGGTTTACCCGGCCGACTAAGAATTTCTGCAGGATAGGTGAGCTTTCCAGTTTCATACACTGCATATAATTGCTTGGCTGTTAAGAGGTCGGCTTGAGAGGCTAGCATACTGTCTATTCCCGCAATTACAATAATTTTCTTTGCCTGTAGGATAGCATCATATTCCTCCAAAGAATTTAAAGCGCAAAAGAAGTTACCCGTATTGGCCAAGGTAAACTTGGCGCCTACCACCACAGCATCTGGCGTTGGCGTAGGTTCGGGAACCTTAATACTTGCTTTATTTATTAGTTTTATAACAGCATTGTGTCTTAAAAAACGAACATTGGCATAAGGTTGTAGGTGCTTGTTGAGGTGTTCTATCGCTTGTGCAGAATCGGGCGCCCACATGATATTGGCATCTGTTTTCTTGACATTGGTTTCGAACTCAAACAATAATTTATCCAAGTTTTCGGCTACTTTCCAGCGCAAGTAAGTAAGGCGTTTCTTGGCCAGTGCAATATCAGTAATTTTAGATAGTGTATCTCTTAAGCCAGTAATGTATTGATGATGCTGCGTATTGAAATCCATGCCTTAAAATTGTATATTATCAATGAGTCTTATTTGTTCTACAAACCCAGCCAAAAGTACAATATTATTTTCAGGAGTTTGCCATTCATTTGTTATTTCAAATGTATTGGCATTGGCACATTCAAGGTATTCGACCTCAATACCTTTGCTTTCCAGCAGATCTTTAGCCTCCTTAATAGCAAGGGATAAAGTTGTTTTATTGTATTGCCCGGCTATCATCTGCAAAGCCTTAAAGATGGCAGTAGAAGTCATTTTGCCTTCTTCGCTCAATCGCATATTGCGTGAGCTTTTTGCCAGTCCGCTTGGCTCTCTTTCAGTAGCGCAAAACACCAATTGGATTTTAGGAAAATAAAGCAGCGTAAAGGCTTCAATAACTTTACATTGTTGAAAATCTTTCAGGCCTAGAAAAACTTTATAGGGATTGATAAGGTTGAAGAAGCGATGCACCACTTGCACTACGCCATCAAAATGTCCAGGGCGCTTAGGGCCTTCGAGTACTTGATTGAGCATGCCCAGTTCCAGATCAATATGCTTTAAATCGGACGGGTAGATATCGCTGACCTCTGGGATGTAAACAGCATGGCAGCCAGCAGCTTCGAGCAAAGCAATATCCTGATCCGTGCTAACAGGATACTTCTCAAAATCGATGGCATTATTGAATTGTTTGGGGTTAACAAATATAGAGACTAATGTAATATCGGTTGCTTTCAGTGATTGATTAACCAAAGAAATATGGCCACTGTGTAAAGCGCCCATAGTTGGTACAAAGCCAATGGTTTTGTTTTCCGCTTTTTTTTCGAGCAGCCAAATGGAGAGTTCCTTATGCGTTTTAAATACCTTCAAAATAGAAGGTGCAAATTAAGTTAATTGCAATTACAAAATTTACGGATAATTAAACTTATTCCTTAATTATTTTCAAGGTGTGGATACTTTGATTATCATCAATTACTTTTACTATGTACAATCCATTCGCCTCATGACTAAGGTCAATAGTAGCGGCTTCATTTGAGTGTATGCGACTATAGACTATTTCCCCCAAGGCATTATAAACGGTAATACTTGCCTTATCTGAGGTGTTTTGAAGAGCAATATTAAAAATGCCATTTGAAGGGTTGGGATAGACAGATACTGAATTATTGAATACCAAAGGCCTAATACCACTGCCATAATCACCTAATTTGAGAACAAAAATATCAGCTACATTTTTTTTAGTGACCGTTAAATTGAAAGTGCCTGAATCAGGATCGAAATCAGACTTAATGCCGAAACTACCGCTAAGATATAGATTATTTTTAGCATCTATACCGATGCCGAATCCCTTATCATCGCCGGTGCCAGCAATTTGCTTTGACCATATATAATGACCATATAAATCCAATTTAAGAATAAAAGGGTCTGCAAAAATATGATTCGTGGTCTTAATAGCAGGTGTTCCTCCGGGATTAAAATCTATTGTACGGTTAAAATCGCCTATTACATATACATTGCCAGTATCATCTAAAATTGCACTGGCACCACTTATGGATACATCCAAATTACCAAGTGTTTTAATCCAAACCAGATTACCGCTTGCATTTAGCTTTACAGCATAAAAATCTTTCTCACCTTTTGCAGGATAGTTGGTAATGCTGGGACCGGGATCGAAATCTGGTTTGCCATAGTACCCCCCTGTTAAAATCAAATTTTCACTTTTGTCAGCAACAATAAATGGATCGGCATCAAGGAGTGAATCGCCAAATTTTATGGCCCATTTAAAATTGCCTGAGGTATCAAGTTTGGTAACAAAGGATTCAAAAAATCTGGCTTTTGAAGTGAGCTGAAAAGTGTCTGTGCCTGTATAAAAATTTAAGGTATCAGAAAATCTACCTGAAGAATAAACATTGCCAAAATTGTCAAGACATATATTATAGTACCCATCGTTTTTTTTACCTCCAATTGTTTTGGCCCAAATAAAATGTCCTTCGGTGCTTAATTTTAAAATGTAAGCATCAAACCCACCAACAGCAATCTTGTGCTGAGATGCCGCACCAGGATCTAAATCTATGCTGCCACGGAAATAGCCACTCGTGTAAACATTGCCTTTCTCATCGCAGGTAATGGCATTGCCCTGATTGTAAGAATTTCCACCCAACTGCTTGGCCCATACAAAAGCACCTGAAGACGAAAGTTTTAAAATAAAAATATCCGTTTTGCCTAAAGGGTTTAATGTAAAATTTGAATACCCTAAATCAAAATTTGTAGTTTTGTTGAAATAACCGGTGGTATAAACATTGCCGCTTTGGTCAACAGAAATGGAATGTCCTATAACCTCAGAACCATTGGTATATTTTTTGGCCCAGATAAAATTACCGCTTGCATTCAACTTGACAATAAAAAAACTAAGACTCCCAGTCGATGTTACATTATAAATAGAAAGACCTGGATCCAAATCTATAGTGCCGGAAAAGTAACCCAATGTATAGGTATTCCCCAAAGGGTCTGTTTTAAAATCAGATAGAAATTGTCCATTGGAAGAATCGCCTCCAAATTGTTTAGCCCATTGAAAGGCAGTGGATTGGGCATTTACTATTTGAATAAATAAAAGACAACAAAACAGCGTATAGATTTTTTTTAACATTTGGTTTTTTATTCTTGGACAATTCCAACTGGCAAAATGTGCCCGATCCAAAAAAAAGATAAAAATGGCTTAAATTTCCACCGTTATAGCAAGGGAACTTTTCACCTTACTAATAGTTTCTATGAGTCCAACACTTTCTTCAACCCCATTGCCTATCACCAATACATCTGCTCCTGCCCGGTACAGGGAGAGTGCTGTCTGTGCCGAGCGGATACCGCCACCAACAATTAAAGGTAGCTGCACAGTACTACTTACTCTATTGATCATATTTTCAGGAATATGATTGTCCGCCCCGCTACCTGCATCCATATAGATACATTGCATACCCATGAGCTTACCGGCAAGTGCTGTAGCTACTGCGATATCAGGTTTGTTGGCCGGGATTGGTTTGGTATTGCTGATATAGCTTACACTTGTTTCCCGTCCTCCATCTACTAATAAATAAGCGGTAGGCACAACATCCAGATTTGAAGCCGCTAATTGAGGTGCTGCCACCACATGTTTTCCAATAAGGTATTCAGGGTTCCTGCCACTTAATAAGGATAGAAATAAAATACCGTCCGCTTGTTGGTCTATCATAAACTCATTGCCTGGAAAAATATAGACAGGTATAGAACAATTGGATTGTATGGCTGAAATGGCATCTGATAAAATACCTGAAGTCACCAAGCTGCCGCCAACAAAAATGAAGTCAACGTGGTGCTTTTGGCAAAGTTGTGCTATATTCTCTACACTTTTTATCGCTTGGTCGGGGTCGATGAGAACTGCTAAAGCCTTTTTGTTCTGGCCTTTTAATTGCTTGATTTGAGTAAGGAATGCTGACATTTTTAACTTTGTTGAACAATTGCTGTTCAGGGCAAATTTACTGATTTTATCTTATTTACCTAGGGCTCTTGTGTCTAATCTGGCTTACTTTTATAGATAGGAACGCGTGTAAATGTAAAATTTGTTTATGTTTTTCCTATGGAAACGGGTCCCTTTTCCAAGTCGCTTATCAAGAAGAATTCGGAGGTTTATATTAATTACACCTATAACACCTGCCGGAACAGGAATGTTATATCTTTTGACAAATATCAATTCCTGCACAAGCACAAAACAGACTGACCAACTATTAATACTGCTGTTGCAATAATTATTTTTAAGAAAAATGAGGCTGTTGGTGGACTTTGAAAAAACAGATAAGAAATCGCCTATTTTTTGCTACACATTAAATAGGGATTTTTATGCTTTTTATTACAGTTTGTCTCTTTTTTATTATAAAATTTTGTAGTATATTTGTAGGTGATGCTTAAACAAGCTAATGCTGTCAAAGGCTTTGCTGATGCGGTTAGAAGATAGAACTATTTTTGAAAAAACAATACAAATATTTACAGTTTTTTGTTTTCAACATTGTCACAATAGTGTCATTAAAGGGATATACGAATTATGTGGAAAAGTCCGTTTCTTACTTAACCTTAAATAGGAATAGTTTTGAAGGACCTCAAAGCTAAAAAGCGCGGGGTCATTTTTATTTTAAGTACAGCACAACACCACTAAAAAGCCATTAAATCAGCATGCAACAAAACCTAGACCTTATGAAAAAGGGCCTCAAATTCGAAAGGCTCAACACAAAAGATGGCGTATCTCCTTACGAC
>JBBQIF010000169.1:0-6781 GCA_038324665.1 Bacteroidia bacterium | reverse complement strand
GAAAAAGAAATTGAACGCTACATTTATGAAAAAGAGACAGCAATTATCTTGCAACCGATAGTTTCAAAATCTCCAACTCAAAAGATAAAGAAGGTTGCGACAAATACGCTTGAAAAGTTAATAGTGGATTTGTATTGCGACAAAAAACTTTTTGCAGCTTTTCAAGGAAGCGAATTTGTTCACATCATTAACAATGCTTACAAAAGATATTCAATTGATTTCACCAAACTTTTTCACTACGCAAAAAGAAGAAGGAAAGAAACTGAACTTGCAGATTTTTTTTCAGACAAAACCGATATTCCAAAGACTATATTGAATGATTGACATTAAATCACTCTCAGCAGAATGGATTGCTGAAAAAAGAAATAAATACAGCAAAGACCCTAACCTAATGGAAAGCATGATTTATGCTTTGTATCTCTTAGAGCAATTGCAATTAACGGGACTGGATTTTATTTTCAAAGGTGGAACAAGCTTGATTCTACTGATGCAAGAACCTAAAAGGTTTTCAATTGACATTGATATTATCATAAGCCCAAAAATCAGTCGTGAGAAGTTGGAAAAATATCTTTCAAAGATTGTTGAGACAAGTGCATTCGCAAGAATGGAATTGGACGAAAAGAGAAGTTACAATGGCGATATTCCTAAAGCACATTACAAGTTTATTTTTAACTCAAACTTTCCTAACAGAAATAAAGAGGGGAATGTAATTTCTAATCCCAAAAGAGAAATTTTACTTGATATTCTTTTTGCAGACAACCACTATCCAACAGTTGTTGAAAGCGCATTAGAAACAGAATGGCTATTACAAACCGATAAGCCAGTAATAGTTAAAACACCTGACATCAATTCAATCATAGGTGATAAGTTGACAGCATTTGCACCAAATACAACAGGTGTTCCATACGACATGAACAAGGAAAAAGAAATAATGAAGCAACTATTTGATGTTGGCTGTTTGTTTCATTTACTTACCGATGTAGAAGTATTTAAAAAATCATTTTCTGAATCTGCAAAAGGAGAAATCGCTTACCGACCAGAACGTAAAATTGAATCAGTTGAACACATTCTTAGAGACACTATTGATACCGCATTATTAATTGCAAAAAAGGACATCCTAAAAACTCAAGAAGAAAAAACTAAGTATGCTGAAATAAATACAGGAATTAGCCAATTCAGACACTTTGTTTTTCATGGCAAATTTGATATTTTAGAGGCACAAGTTGCAAGCTCAAAAGCTGCTTACTTAGCTGCAATCATTTTGACAGACCACATGGGAGACGTAAAGCAGTTTAGCAAGGACATTGACTTAATCGACTATTTGATTAAAAATACTGCCTATAATTTTCTTAATAAGCGACTGAAATATGTAGCCGAAGGGGAAGCTCTTTTTTATTGGTTTCAAACTATCAATTTACTTTATCCAACTAATGAATAAGAAAGCCACCGCATAAAAAATACATTCTTAAAAAACGCACAAGCCAAAGCTGAAAGCAATTTTTTTAATCGCGTATTTTTTCGCCACCCAAAAATCCAACCTTCCTTTTTTTACAAATTTATTTTACCCACCGCACGGGTTCAGTGCGTAATAAGACGGGCAGCGCTTCTAATGTCAATCGCTTCGGACAAAGTGTGTGCGGCCTTGAAACACCTGTGCTTCGGGAGAAAAGAACGGCATCAGCTAACAGCACCTACAATAAATTGGCGGTTCAATGGTTAAATGAGGCTTTGTCCACCACAGCGGATCAAGTTTTGTGGTGGCAGACAGTTTTGTGCTTCGAAATCGCCAACTTGTAGCTGCCAAACCGTTAGCATTTGGTTCTTCAAATTATAAACGCGCGGGCAAGGAAGGTTTTAAAGTGTGGTAGGTTGGCCGCTCTAATGCACATATCTAATGCAAAGAGTTACCTAATGCGGCACCACTACCCCGTTCAGCCATTTTTGCATCAGTTCTTCGTTGTAAGTAATATCAGCCACTACAAAAATAGTGGAATATCCTAATGCTACAGAAGTTGCAGCATCTTCTGCCACCACACATACCGGATCCACATAACTGGAATGTATAAAATATACTTTTGCACCCTGTTTGTACAAAAACCCAACGTGATTTGTTAGTCCTACCATGTACAACCCGTCCTTTTGAGAGCCTTTAAACAAAGGGAGAAATGCATCACGGCTACAACGTTTAATATACAACGAATCTTTAGGTTCCAGCATCAATGCGCCATCCATAGCAGATTTCTGAGCCATTTTATAACGGTTCAGTTTAACGCCATTATGTAACAAAGTAGTAGATACAAAATATCCGCAAGCTACCACTCCCTCACCGGGAGTTGCTGTATAACCATTAAAATCCCATTGGGTGCCATACCAGTAAGGAAAAATTTTGTTAACCATATTCTGGGTAAAAACTTTTGCTACACTGTCCCTTGTAACAGTATGCAGGTCGTATGCCTTTTTGAGTTGTTGCCGTTGCACTTCTATGCCTGCCTTCACTCCCAAATATGTTTTAGAAGAATCAGGTTTTGTTTTAAGCACTACATAATCACTCCCTCTGTTGCGACTGCTGAATTGCATAAACAACACAGCAATAATACCAAGTACTATAATGGCACCTACTAAACGCAAAAGTTTCATAATAAGGTATAACGCTTTCTGCATATATAAATTGTGGTAGTGCTTCAGTTTGAAAATTTATTCAAAATATGATAGACCACCATTAACCACCTTGAATCAAGTGCCGGGCAGACTCAAGGACAAAAGAACTCAAAAGATTATTAAAAGCAAGCCTTTAATAAAGACATTATCCATGGCATTTGACAGTTCGCCTGATTTCTTAATTTATTAAGAAATTACTTTTGTGCTCTTTTGTAACTTTAAGGCTTCTCTTTTGTGTTAAATGGCTCTTGGCTCTCATTGTGTTTTGTGTTGACTTGGTTTATCCATAAATTTTTATAAGGTCTTTGGCTGCAGTTTTCAGTGCAAAATCTTTCAAATAACCTTTTTCTACAAGATCAACTTTTCTATTAATAGCATTTTCAAGTATAAAGGCAATATCTTGTAAATCAAAAAGGGAGTATTGCCTGGCAGTATTCATTTCTACCATAATATCTATATCGCTGTTTGGCTTTTCTTCTCCTCTGGCGAATGAGCCATATATATATGCATGGGCCACGCGGCCATCCTTTTCCAGTTCATCCTTAATTCTTTTGATAAGACTTGCCTTATTTAGCTTTGGTTTAATTTGATAAGCCAATGCCGCTTCAGCCAACTGCAATGCTTTTAAACCCATTTCTTCATCTCCAACCTCATTTACCAACTTATCGCTCAACCAGGCAGCAAGAAGTTCATTTTCATTTACTTTAAAATAGCTGGCCAATTGAATAATATGTTCTCTGCTAGCATTTCTTTGCCCCCTTTCTATCTTGCTCAATATTGCCTGATCAATATCTAGATAAGCCGATACTATTCGTAATGGCAGCCCTTTGGCTTCCCTGAGTTTCCGTATCGCATCTCCCAAACTATTCATTTTGACATATTTCATCTTGACAATATTCGTCAAATGTATCAAATATTTACAAAATCTCCAAATATTTTATCGCAATTTTAAACTTGTGCGAAATCAATATCATGTACAATGAATTGTTAAGAAGACATTCAATTTACAGCACACCTAGCTATCTGATTTTATTCAGAAAAATTGCTGTCGTGGTGGCGTAAGTCAAGGAATTTAATTACCACTCCTCCCTGAAAAATTCTTTTCCTTTTGTATTTATTACGCCAAACCTCCCAGCGCTTTTTACCACCGCATAGCCATTGTTAAACTTGTCCGCACTCTGGTAAATAAATGGAATCACTAATCGCGCATTATCATTGCAATAACCCCAGTAACCTGCTTTGTTTTGAACCGGTAAAAGACCATTTCCAAAGGTGCCAATCGTGCTTAATACCATACTGAAATCACCCATTACATTGAACGATGAATCATAAATTCTAACAGTAGGCAACATATAACCAATCACCCCAAGAAACATAGAATCATTTAAATGCTGGGCATAAGAAAATACATGGGAGAACTTGCCCTTCTTATCAATAAAATAACGGTCACTGGCCATTTGGTTGGGTACATTGATAATGGCTTTGCCATCAATAAATTCTTTCTCATAATTAAGATACCCTGCATAATCCAAACCTTCATTGATAAAAGATGAGAGGGCAATGCTTCCTGTAGAATCTATAAAAGCGAGATTATAAGCTGTATGCTCTGTATTGTTTTCTATTGTTTTTTTTACAACATATACCGCCGCTAAACCATCGCTGAAAATACCTGCCGGTTTTATATTTTCAGGTAAAACAAGATCCTTTCCTCTCTTATCGATATAAACAAACTTTGAATGACTTTTAGCAATCAAAAAACCTGATTTAAAAAACAGACTTGAGGAATCAAAGTCAGGTTCGCGTACCCATGAGCCAGAAGTATTGATGATGCCACATTTATTTTTCATGGAGACAACAGCCAAACCTTCAGAAAAATTCTCCGCGGCTGTAAATACCTTATTAAAGGCATTTTTACCAGTTGCATTTATATAATAGGACTTTTTACCACGTGTAGTTACAGGACATAAACCAGAATTAAATCTACCATATTGCAGATAACCTTCGGTAAGAATTTCTCCATTGGTATTAATTCCAAAATAAAGGCTATCCTTTTGAACGAATGCTATGCCATTCTCAAAAAAATCTGCCAGGCTGTATTGGGGTTCTATTACAATTTTACCCGAGTCATCGCTATACCCCCACTTGTCTTTTACGCGATAAGGCACTAATTGTGAAAAACAGTTGAAGGAGATAAATATTAAAACTAAATAAAGAGTCGCTTTTTTCATTCTTTTAGCAAGATTCAAATTTTATACCATTCGTTGCTTAAAGCACATGCTTATTTATTTGTTCGCATATCTCAGTCAATACGCCATTCGTACTTTTAGGGTGGGCAAATGCAATTAATTTATCATCGGCACCCACCTTTGGTGTTTGGTTGAGCATTTCAAATCCTTCCGACAATAGGCGGTTTATTTCACTTTGTGCATTGCTAACGCCAAAGGCAATGTGATGAATTCCCTCCCCTTTTTTTTCAATAAACTTTGCAATGGCACTTTCAGGTCTTGTTGCCTGTAACAATTCTATTTTGGTTTCACCCACCATAAAAAAACTAGTAATTACACCCTCGCTTTCTACAATTTCAGTTTTATACGGCTGTGTATTCAGCAACTTTGAAAATAATGCGTTGGAAACATTGATATCCTTAACTGCTATTCCTATATGTTCAATTTTATTCATGCCATTTATAATGTGTTACAATAATACCTTCCTTTTTGATTTATGCCATCCTATTTTTTATACATTTTTGCAAACATGTCGTTAAGTAAAATGTTAATTACACAATGGCGAACAGTTTTGGCAATCAGTTGGTAGTTACTTCATTTGGCGAATCACATGGCCCTTGTATTGGTGCAGTCATAGATGGCTTGCCTTCAGGCATTTTAATTGACAGGGTTTATATCCAGAAAATGCTCGATAGGCGAAAACCTGGACAATCGGCCATAACGACGCAAAGAAAAGAAAACGACGAATTCCAAATTCTCTCTGGTGTATTTGAAGAAAAAACAACTGGTGCGCCCATTACCATTATTGTTCCCAATATGGATGCACAACCCTCGGACTATGAAAAACTAAAAAATATCTATCGACCAGGTCATGCCGATTTCGTTTATGAAAAGAAATATGGCTTGCGCGACTACAGAGGTGGTGGCAGAAGCAGTGCAAGAATTACAGCAGGCTGGGTGGCAGCAGGGGCAATAGCCTCCTTATATTTAAAACAAGTTTCGGATATCAATGTTCAAGCCATTGTTAGCAGTATTTACGACATCCAATTACCTAGGCCTTATATGCAATATGACTGGACCAAAGCAGAATCGAATCCTGTAAGATGCCCTGACAAAACAATGGCAAATACCATGGTTCAATTAATTGAACGCATCAGAAGTGAAGGTAATTCTGTAGGAGGCACTATTGCCTGCCGGGCGCAAAACGTCCCTATAGGTTTAGGTGAACCCGTTTTTAATAAGTTAAATGCCGACATTGCCAAAGCCATGATGAGTATAAATGCCGTAAAAGGAATTCAATTCGGATCCGGTTTTGAAAGTATCATGCGTTTGGGCAGCGAAAACAATGATACAATAGCTAGTGGAAGCAACCATGACGGGGGTATTACGGCTGGTATCAGCAATGGACAGACTATAGAATTTGAACTAGCATTTAAACCCACAAGTTCAATCGGCATTTCCCAGGAAGTATTGAATAAAAACGGTGAAACGGAAGAATTAAAAATGACAGGCAGACATGATCCCTGTATCTTACCAAGAGCTATTCCGATTGTAGAGGCTATGACAATCATTGTGTTAGCTGACCATTACTTAATGAATTTAAAATTTATTAAGTAAAATGACACAATTATGACACAACTTGCACGAAATTTGCAGTCTAACTTAAGTATCCACCACTTTTAATAATGAAAAAACTCCTTTTAACCATTTCCTTGATTTCAGTTTTCAATGTTTATAGCCAATGTTTAACAGACTATTACCACCAAGAAGCCATAAAAAACAATCCGCAGATTGCTATTGATGAACATAATTTTTACACCAATTTAAAGCCAATCAGCAATACAAAAAGAGCCACGGCTTATATTGTACCTGTAGTTTTTCATGTTATCCATTTCAAT
>JBBQIF010000168.1:0-6799 GCA_038324665.1 Bacteroidia bacterium | reverse complement strand
TCAGAAGTTAAAAAATCTTTCCAGGCATTTGTTAATCGAATGCAGATAAAAGGCACTGCGATAATCAGGGAGAAACTTGACATTACTTTCCTAGGAGAAATCATACACTATGGGAAGGCGAGGAAATCTGAAGCGAGATATGATGATATCCATATCGTAGACCATAATTTCCAATTTCAGTTCCTATTCAAGAAAATAAACTTAACTTTTACTAGCGGCATCCCCGGTTTTCATAATGTAGAAAATGCCACAGCGGCTTTAGCAACATGTGTTAAACTAGGTGTCAATGAAAACGAATTGTGCAATGCCCTCAAAACTTTTAAAGGAGTAAAGCGCAGATTTGAATATGTGGTGAACAACGAAAACTATGTGGTGATAGATGATTATGCGCACCACCCTGCCGAATTAACAGCCTGCATTAACTCCATAAAGGAATTGTACCCAGACAAAAAACTTACTGGTATTTTCCAACCGCATCTCTTTTCACGCACACGCGATTTTGCAGATAATTTTGCAAAGGCCCTAGAACTTTTAGAGGAATGTTGGTTGATGGATATTTACCCTGCCCGAGAGCAACCCATAGAAGGCATTAATTCGGAATTTCTCGCCTTGAAAATGACCACTAATGTGCGCTTGGTAAGTCATGCAGGGGTATTAAAGAATATCCAGGAACACAAACCCGAACTCTTAGTGATACTAGGTGCAGGGGATATTGATAAATTGATAAAACCTATCCAATTATTGTATGCGTAAGGTCGTTGCTTTTTTCAAGGAAAATAAAAAATGGAATATTGCCTTATGGTCAATAATTGGCGTTTTTTTAGTAGCTTCTTTACTCGCCATTAACGAGAAGGAAAGTGCTTTAAGAATAAAGAAAATAAGTGTGAGGATTCTGCCTGAATCTGAACTTAGTTTTTTGGACAGTACAGCCATCTTGGAAATCATTAAAGGGATAGATCCCAATATGATTCTAATTGGGGCTCACTTGAAAAATATAAAAATAGATGACATGGAAGCCAACCTCGAACGCAATCCTTTTGTAGCTGAAGCGGATGTTTCTGTTGACCTTGCCGGCAACATGCGTGTTAAAGTTTTGCAACGAAGTCCTATCTTACGTGTTTTTAATAACACAGGTCAAAGTTACTATGTAGCAAAAAATGGATTTAAAATTCCGAAGAATGACGCCTATACAGCAAGGGTTATTGCAGCCAGCGGAAACATAGCTGAAAACCTTACTGACAGTGGCTTTGCGAAGACCAAGATATTGCAAGATTTACACCTTATTGCGTTGTATTGCAGTAAGGATAAATTCTGGGAAGCACAAATTGAACAATTGTATGTAGATAATTATAATGATATTTTGTTGATTCCTACAGTAGGAAATCATACTATTGTATTCGGTTCCGCGGATGACATGGAAGACAAATTTGCAAGGCTGAAACAGTTTTATTTCAAAGGACTCAATAATATTGGATGGAATAAATACAAATCAATCAATGTAAAATTTAAAAACCAAGTGGTAGCAGAAAAAAATGGACTGTCGATAAACCAAGAGGAGCCTGTAAAATAAAAGTAACTAATAAAAGAAGAAAGATATGTCGAATAAATTAATTGTCGGTTTGGATATTGGAACTACAAAAGTTTGTGCTATTGTAGGCCAATGGAATGAAAATGGCAAGATCAATATTTTAGGAGTGGGTTCCTCTCCTTCTCTTGGTGGCGTAATGCGAGGTGAAGTCACCAATATTGCCAAGACTGTTGATGCAATACGAGATGCAGTAGCCAAAGCATCAAAGATATCAAATGTAGAGATAAATGCAGTGCATGTCGGCATTGCAGGCGAACATATTAAGAGTTTTCAGCAAACTGGTGTTCGCATAAGGGAAAATTCAGAAATGGAAATTACCAGGGCGGAGTTGTTAGAAATGAACAAAGAACAATACAGGATTGCTGTTGAGCCGGGTTCAAAAATATTGCATGCACTGCCTCAAGAATATACCATCGATTCAAGGTTCACAACAAAAGAACCTGAAGGGATGCCTGGCACCAAATTGGAATGTAAATATCATATCATTACTGGTAGAGTAAGCGCAGCTAAAACAATTGCAAAATGTGTTGAAAATGCCGGCTTACAAGCCAATGATGTTATAGTGGAGCCTATAGCTTCTGCACATGCCGTATTGAGTGAGGAAGAACTACAAGCTGGTATTGCCATACTTGATATTGGCGGCGGAACAACAGACCTTGCCATTTTTCACGACGGTAAAATCAGGCATACGGCTGTAATTCCATTTGGTGGCGAAATTATTACTGCGGATATAGCTGATGCCTTCGGCATATTACCTAAGCAGGCTGAAATGATAAAAGTAAAATACGGTCATGCACTGATAGAAGGCACTAAAAGCAATGAATTTATTAGCGTTCCGGGTATTAAGGAAAGAAAATCAAAAGAAATATTGGTGCGTAATTTGGCCCATGTCATCCATGCCAGAGTTAAAGAAATAATGGAAATGGTGAATGAAGAAATTGAAATTTCAGGCTATAAAAACAAACTGAACTTAGGCATCGTACTCACCGGTGGCGGTGCTCAGTTAAAAGACCTTTCTCACCTTGTAGAATACACAACGCATTGCGAAGTGAAAGTAGGTTTACCCGATCCTCACTTAGGCAAAGGCCTTGTTGAAGAAGTGAGAAGCCCAACGTATGCTACCTGCATTGGCCTTGTATTAAAAGGATTCGAGGACATGGCATTGGAAGAAAAGGAACAGAAGAACGGCAATGTTATCAGAAAAGCAGGGAAGACTAAACCAAGCGCTGCAGAAGGCGGTATGATCAAAGGATTTTTCGGCAGTTTTAGGAAATGGATTGACGATGACCAATCAGTAGATGATTTTAAATAAAACGATAACACAAAGTCCTAAATAAAAATTGAACCAGAAATGAATTACTTCAAAGTAGAATTACCTAAGGAACAATCATCCATCATTAAGGTGATGGGGGTTGGCGGTGGCGGCAGCAATGCCGTTAACTATATGTACACACGCGGCATTGTGGGTGTCGATTTTTTCCTGTGCAATACCGATGCGCAACACCTGGAACGGAGCCCCGTACAGAACAAGATACAGTTGGGCAGCAACTTAACCGAAGGTCTGGGCGCCGGTGGCGACCCTGAATTTGGCAAACGATGTGCCATGGAAAGCATCGACAAAATAGAAGACGCGCTAAAACATAATACCAAAATGCTGTTTATTACTGCCGGCATGGGCGGTGGTACTGGCACTGGTGCGGCACCTATCATTGCTCAAAAGGCAAGACAAATGGGCATACTCACCATTGGCATTGTTACCCGTCCTTTTAAAAATGAAGGTCCCCATAAATCAGATAAAGCAGAAAAAGGCATTGCAGACTTAAAGCCCCATGTAGATGCTTTATTGGTAATCAGCAATGAGCGTATTTTGCAAATGTTCTCTAACCTAAGATACAGGGAAGCATTGAGTCAGGCCGATAGTATTTTATTTACAGCAGCCAAAGGTATTGCAGAAATTATTACGGTAGAAGGCTATATGAATGTGGATTTCAGGGATGTTAAAACAGCCCTCGAAAACAGTGGCCGCGCTATCATGGGTACGGGTATCGCTAGTGGTGATGACCGTGCCATTAATGCAGCACAAAAAGCACTTGACTCTCCACTTCTTGACGAAAACAGCATAGAAGGCTCCAAGCATATCCTTGTGAACATCAGCTTTGGTAACGATGAACCTTATACCAACGAAATTGATGTCATCACCGGTTTCTTCCAGCAGCAGGCTGGTTTGAATGCCAACCTTAAATTCGGACTTACCTATAATGATACACTCGATAAGGAAATTGCCATTACTGTAGTAGCTACAGGATTTGAGAAAGTCCTTCAAGATGAAACGCTTATCACTGACAATGCGGACGAAGGAGTTATAGAAATTAACCTCGACAACGCAGAAACTATTTTACTGCCTATGGATAATATCAATGCGCCCGAAACCAAGCAGGAAGTGGAACAATTATCCTTTATGGAAATGAGCCGATTGCGACAGCAGCGCGATGTACCTGCCCCTGCGGAAAACAAATTTAAGACACAAAACAATATGGATATTCCCGCGTATTTAAGGCACAATGTTGTATTCGACGAAGCACAGCAAGGGGTAGAAATGTCCAAATTATTCTTGGAAGAAGAAAAAGAAAACAAGGCTGCCCGTTTTAAGGATGGGGGCAATAAATATTTACATGACAATGTAGATTAACCCTGAAACAGAGGGGTTTTCTAAAACCGAAAACCTCACGATTCAAGGTATAGATCGTTTCTATGAAAATACGCCACTAGTATTATGAAAAACATTTGAAACCATCTCTCTCTTTTTTAAAATAGCTCATCTGAAACGGTGGGCTATTTTTTAGTGGGTTTAGAAAACAAGTTGCTATTGAAAAATATATTTCAATTAACCTTAAGTTTAGGCTTAATAGACATTTTTAGGCTGAAAACTCTTGTAACAGTTATTATCACTAGCTTTGACTGCTATCAAAGGTTAGGAATAAAAAAAGTGCTACTATTTCAATTCTTAAATTATCATGCCAATCCTTCCCTATGGACTATCAAATATCAACCCTCACCAAACGCCTATCCTTCGAAGTTATATCTACAATTTCGAAACCTGCCTTTTCGAAAGATTTCTAAATCAAGCATTCACCACATTTCTAACGCTGAGGTCATTATTCCTCACATCACACCCGCCTTCAAGAATGGATTTTAAATTCGCCGTTTGCAATAGGCAATGAGCAGTTGGCAAAGTTCTTGGTATTGAGATTTTTTTCTTCTTATTCTTAATTTCTGTTTCTGAGTTGAAAAAGTAGTCGTAACCGAAATCTTTGCTTATTGCTTATTGCTAATTTCCCCCTCCATCTCCCTCCTATAATCATATTGCAAATCTTCGTGTAAAGAATCGATGGCTTTATTGATCTTCTTCCATTGGTTATCGTATAGGTTAATCAATGCTGTACTTGATTCAAAATCGCGGCCTAACTTTTTAAACTGCTTACAGAAGTGCATCAACAGTTCTATAGTAGTGGTAGGTTTACCTGAATATTTAATGTACTTGTTCACAAGCCGCAGCGTTTTTCGCAATCCTTTTTTTGCGAGGTGGAAATTCCTTGAAGGCAATTCGGCAAACAGCGTTTCCACTTCCTCCTTTATTCCTTGTATATACAATTCTTCATCACTGCTTTCGAATAAAATATAATTCAGTAATTCCTTATTTTCCTTTTTATACTTCGCCAAGCGGGTGCATAATTCCACCAATTGCTCTTGAGGTAAGGTCTGTAGTTCTTTTTTCAATGAGGAAAGTGAGGAGGTTTGCATATTGGTTAATACAAACATACTACTTTTAAGTATTTATCATCTCAAGAAAACAATATGGAATTCGAATGCCTACAAAAACATTTAGAAAACTTGGATCCTTTAACCACAAAAGTATTGACTCTTTAAAAAATGAACTTTAACAAATCGGATTAATACTGCGTTTAATAAATAATGATACCCAAAGGATATGATACTCTTTTGTGTCCTTTTGTTTCTCCTATGTTTGCAGTTTCCCCTTCATATCCGCTGGATACGGATTTATTCTTATTAAGTATCAAATTTATTAAGACAAACCCTGAATAAATTTGAGGGCAAGTAGACTTTTAATTTTTATCAGTGGGAAGTAATAAAAGTTATGTCTAACTAAAAACAAAACCCCGGCTATTGACCAGGGCTTGTTTGTGATTTTTAAGTTTTAGGCTAAAACCGTTGGACCGAGAAGGCAATAGAATAGCTCGTGTTTTCAAAAAAGCCTGCCTTCTCTATAGTCCAACATACAGCGAATACAAAGAAAATACACATTTTTGGTTAAAAAAAGCGTAAAAACACGCAATTTTCATACGTGTTTTTACGTATGGAAAAATGGACAAAGTTGTTAATTAATTGATTATCATAATTTTATACTTTTTCAATGTTCTAAACAAAAAAAAAATCGAAATCGTATTATTCCTAATTTTGACTACAATTTTTAAAAAACAACAAATATCAACATGCCAAATCCAAACATCAGCCCAAACACAGGAGGACAAATTCCATTAGCACAAGCAATTCAATGGACAACTAATTTTAGAACGGCCAACCCCGGTAAGGTTAAAGCACATTTTTTTGGCAGTATCATTATCAATGATATCTTAGCTCAGCCTAACTGCATAGGAATTAGAATGTATAATGCCCTTGATGACACCAATAATCCTCAAATTATATTAGTAGGTGTGGATGCGAACGGAGATGACATGACGAGTGGAATTGTCGCAGACCTTAGTGAGCCTTGCCCTATAGCTTGTGGAAACAATACCGCACTTTCTCAATAGTATTATACAGAATTTATTCCTATTTGAATTTGAGCTGTTATAATAGGTCATGAATAGTTTGACAACATATAAAACATTGGTAACTTTATCTGCATCTTCTATTCTATTGCCAATAGGAGGTGGTTTTTTTTCCTATAATAGATTAGTTTCTATTGAGAAAAAACTACTTGCCTATTTTATTCTGTTTGCATTTATAGAATTTAATGTTTCTTGGATGGCGAGACATGGTATCAATAATATGCCTATGTTTCATTTATGCTCTCTGATGGAATATATTTTCTTAGCATTTCTATATTATCAATTTATCCAATCAGTTTGGCTTAGAAGCACAATTATTTATAGTTCTATTTTTTATTTGCTTTTTAGTGGATTTGCCCTC
>JBBQIF010000167.1:0-6803 GCA_038324665.1 Bacteroidia bacterium | reverse complement strand
CTAGTTGGGCGCGTATCTGGTGAAACCTGCCGGTAATGGGTTTTACTTCTAGCAATGCCTGCTGCCCCCTTACTTCAATAATAGTATAGGTCAATACAGAATCTTTGCTGTTTTCAACCGCCTTATTAAAGACATCTGCCTTTTTCGTCTTGCTGTTTTTGCGCAAGAAATTTCGCAGTTCCTTTTCCGCTTCATGTGGTATGCCATTTACTAAGGCCCTGTAAGTTTTGGTAATTTTATCTTCCCTGAATAATTCATTCATCTTGGATAAGCCTTTGCTGGTTTTGGCTAAAATAACCACACCACTTACCGGTCGGTCGATACGGTGAATAACTCCGCAAAAAACATTGCCGGGTTTATTATCCCTTTTCTTTAAGAATTCCTTCACAAGTTCGGAGAGGGGAGTATCGCCTGTTTCATCACCCTGCACTAAAATACCAACAGGCTTATTGATGGCAATTAAATGATTGTCCTCGTAAATGATATTGGATGCGATATCCATTATATAGTATTAATTGTAATAATCGTGCTAAAATATGTGTTTGTCATCCTATTTGCCAAAGCGCAAATAGGCCGCCAAACAATGTTCTCTATTTGTTTAGTAACCCTGGACTGCAGTCCAGAGTTACTAATATTAAACCCCTTCAGGGTTTGGGGAAGCACTAATTTAATAATTACTAGATGTTGCGATAAATTCATTTAAATAATATTGACTTCCGGTTCCAGGGTGATACCAAATTTATCCTTTACACTTTCTATAATATCCAAAGCCAGTTTGTATACCTCATCACCTTTGGCATGACCATGATTTACCAGTACCAAGGCTTGCTTTGCATGACTGCCTGTTTCACCTACACGCTTGCCTTTCCATCCGCATTGCTCTATCAGCCAACCGGCGGGCACTTTTACACCTGCCGCATTATCAAATCCTTTGATGTAAGGGAATTTGATTTTTAAGGCATCAAATTGTGATTTTTCTATGGTTGGGTTTTTGAAAAAACTGCCGCTATTACCCAATACTTTAGGGTCGGGTAATTTGCTTTGCCTTATAGAGATTACAGCATTGCTCACATCCCTGATACTCGCTTTATCCAATGAAATATTTTTTTCAGCAAGGATGGTTTTGATATCCCCGTATTCTAAATTAAGGCTATGTTTTTTGGTTAAATGCAGAGTAACGGAAAAAATAAAATACTGTCCTTTCCTTTTCCGTTTAAAGACACTTTCACGGTAACCGAATTCACAATCCTTTCGGTTGAATGTTTCTACTTCAAGTGTTTCAAGGTTGAGCGCTTCTAGGTGATCGAATATAGATTCAATTTCCACACCATAAGCGCCAATGTTCTGCATAGGAGCTGCACCCACAGTGCCGGGGATAAGGGAAAGGTTTTCTATGCCACCCCAGTTGTTGGCCATACAATGCATCACCAATTCATGCCAGTTTTCGCCACTGTAAACTTTTATTACAACACTTTCTTCATCTTCATGCATCAAATGAATGCCCTTTATTTGGTTAAGAATTACAAGACCTTCATAATCTTTGGTTAGTAATAGATTACTGCCGCCACCAATGATTAAATGCGGTTCATTTTCACTTTCAATTAACACCTGTTTTAGTTCAACAAGCGAATGCACAGCACAAAAATGTCTGGCATTGACATCTAATCCGAAGGTGTTATAATGTTTTAAAGATATATTATTTTGTATAGGCATTTTGGCGTTAATACTTAATTAACCCAATCTCTCCTTCAAATCCAACTTATGTTTCCTTGCGGTATCCTTTGCAATATCATAACCTGCATCCGCATGCCTGATAACACCCATAGCAGGGTCGTTATGCAAAACCCGTTTTAATCTTATAGCGGCATCTTCTGTGCCATCGGCTACTATTACCATACCTGCATGTATGCTGTAACCAATGCCTACGCCACCTCC
Organism: Bacteroidia bacterium; assembly: GCA_038324665.1. Classification (GTDB taxonomy): domain Bacteria; phylum Bacteroidota; class Bacteroidia; order NS11-12g; family UBA955; genus JABMMZ01. The sequence goes on along the minus strand of JBBQIF010000167.1, from coordinate 4,868 downwards.
GTGGTGTAAACTTACCCAACTGGCGCCACCGGCAGTATTGATTAACGCATTTAAAACAGGCCAGTCGGCTATGGCATCACTGCCGTCCAGCATCGCTTCTGTTTCCCTGTTAGGCGAAGCTACAGAACCCGTATCCAGGTGGTCGCGACCAATAACAATAGGGGCGCTTACTTCACCGGTTTTCACCATTTCATTAAATGCCAGTCCTGCTTTCTCCCTTTCACCTTGTCCTAGCCAGCAAATGCGAGCAGGTAAGCCTTGGAATTCAATGCGGTCCTGTGCCATACTAATCCATCGTTTTAAACCTTCGTCTTCGGGAAAAAGTTCTAGTATTTTCTTATCAGTAGCGTAAATATCATCCGGATCGCCACTCAATGCCACCCAACGGAAAGGACCGCGACCTAAACAAAATTGAGGACGGATAAAGGCGGGTACAAAGCCCGGAAAATCAAAGGCATTAGTCAAACCATGCGCCAAAGCATGCCCTCTTATATTATTGCCATAGTCAAAAACTACGCTGCCATTTTTCTGGAATTCTATCATCAGTGCAACATGTTCAACAATGGTTTTATAACTTTCTTCAAGGTATTTTTCAGGATTAATTTTCCTTAGTTTATCAGCAGTTTCTACATCATATCCTTTAGGAAAATAACCCACCAAAGGGTCGTGAGCACTGGTTTGGTCGGTAAGGGTATCCGGTATCACGCCTCTTTCTTTTAGTCGGTTGAGCAGATCAACGGCATTACAAGCAACACCGATAGAAACGGCATCACCATTTTCTTTGGCTTTTAATGCCATATCAATTCCCTGATCTATATCCTTAGTCATAAAATCAAGGTAACGGGTTTCTAATCGTTTTCTCATGCGCCATTCTTCCATTTCCGCAGCCAGACAAACGCCTTCATTCATTGTAATAGCTAGGGGTTGCGCACCACCCATACCACCAAGACCGGCAGTAACATTCAATGTTCCTTTTAAGGTGCCATTAAAATGCTGACGGGCACATTCAGCATAGGTTTCATACGTGCCTTGCACTATTCCTTGAGAACCGATGTAGATCCAACTTCCTGCAGTCATCTGTCCATACATGGTAAGTCCTTTTGCTTCCAATTTTCTGAAATTTTCCCAATTGGCCCAATGTGGCACTAATTGTGAATTAGAAATCAGTACACGGGGTGCATCTTTATGAGTTGGCAGAATACCAACAGGTTTTCCGGATTGAATCAGCAATGTTTCATCCTCATTCAGGTCTTTGAGTGCTTTTACGATCAGGTGGTAACTTTCCCAGTTGCGTGCAGCTTTGCCTGTACCACCATACACCACAAGGTTTTCGGGTTTTTCGGCTACATCAGGATCAAGATTATTCATCAGCATGCGGTATGCTCCTTCTGTTACCCAGTTTTTACAATTCAAGACATTGCCGGTTGGCGCTTTTATTATTCTATCAGTTGAAGATTCTATGGACATAGTGGTGCAAATTTATCATTTAACTTATGAATGTCCAACATTGTTTTAATAAAAGCTTTTTTTAACAATGGTAGTAAATTGTACCTTGTAAAATTCAAATGTCATTTGAATTTTACAAGGTAGTATTATTTTATTTTTGGCAGGTATTTTTTAATAAAAGTACTTATATCAACAAGTTTTATATTGTTTTTAAGTGTATAATCAGCAGTCTGAGAACCAATAATAAAATTATTTTTACATTTCAAATCTTCAATGGATTGATAGAACCCTCTTGTAATATCAGGCGACTTGCTTAGTTTTATTTCGATGCAGGCTTTTACCTCATGCCCGTTGGTAAGGATTAGGTCGCATTCAGTACCTGCCTGTGTCCTGTAATAGTGCATATCAATTCTACTATTCTTAGCATATTGAATCTGACTGATGATATAACTTTCCCATGAGTTTCCGGCAGCAGGATGACTGTATAATTCCTTTTCTGTATGTATATTTAGCAAGAAATGAAGTATGCCGCTATCATTAATGTAGAGCTTAGGAGATTTAACAAGTCTTTTACCAATATTGACATAAAAAGGGGGTAATTTCTTAATGATGAAAGCGGCTTCCAAGTAGTCTAAGTATTTTTTAAGCGTAGTGCCGGTGATATCCAGAGAACGTCCTAGACTTTCAGCATTTAGAATAGAACCATTGACATGCGCCATCATGGTCCATAGTTTACGCATGGTTATAGTAGAAAATTTCATATCAAAAAGGAATGGCAGATCTCTTTCTATATACGTTGTTATGAATGAATCCATCCAATGGTAACGGGCTTTAGCATTTTTCAGAAGGGCAGGTGTAGGGAAACCTCCTTTCAACCAATGTTGCTGGACAGTTATTGAATCCGGCATTTCCATAATTCCCAAGGGGTTAAGATTAAAATAGATAGCTCGACCAGCCAGGCTCTCTGAAGCACCTTTTAAAATTTCAGGTGAGGCAGAACCAGTTAAAATAAAACGGGCCGGCTTTCTTTTTTCATCAATTAAAGATCGAAGCAATGGGAAAATGGTCGGCATCCTCTGAATTTCATCAATTAAAACGCAATCGTCACTGTGGGCTTCCAATAAAGATTCTGCATTTTTAGTAAACAAGGCATTGGTGCTGCTTCTCTCAAGATCGAAATATTTAGCTTTTGGCATTAAAGATTTTGACAGAGTGGTCTTCCCAACTTGCCTTGGACCAAGAATTACAACACATGGAAAATGCTTTAGTTGCTTCCTTATATTATCTTCAATTTGTCTTTTTAACATAAGCAAAGATAATATTTAACCTTGTAAATTTCAAATGGGATTTGAAATTTACAAGGTTAAAATATATTTAAATTACTTTTTATACTTAAAATTTGCTTGTTTTTAAACTAAGTGTCAGTTTCCCAAAATACACAAATAGTTACTATATTCGCAAAGTTTTTCACGTCTTTTTAAGATATTAAAACAACCGATAAAATGAAGTTTTCCAGATTTATTATTTTTATATTTGTAATAATTGCGCTGGCAGTAGTAGATATATTTTTTGTTCCTACCTATATCAATCCTTTTTCAAGCGAGGCGTTTTCAGATACTATATTATTATCTATCCGTTTTCCAAAGGGGCTTACCGCAATATGCGCAGGTGCAGCACTTGCCTCAAGTGGACTCATGCTGCAACAATTATTTAAAAACCCTCTGGCCGGACCCTACGTACTTGGGGTAAGTTCTGGGGCATCATTGGCTGTGGGGCTCGTAATAGTTGGAGGTGCCTCGATCCCTTTGCTCCAATCTGTCTATTTTCAGTCAATAGGTATAGGGCTGGCTGGTTTTATTGGGGCATTCATTGTCCTTATGCTCGCCCTTATGGTGTCTTTAAGATTTGGTTACAGTTATATTTTGCTTTTATTCGGGGTGATAATAGGGCAGATAATTGGTGCTTTTCAAACGCTTATTGATTACCTAGCCAATCCTACCGATTTAAAACTTTTTTCACTTTGGAATATGGGTTCATTCAACAATACGATAGATGGTGCCTTGTACGTATTTAGCCTGTTTACAATCATTGGTTGTACTTGGTCTTTTATGTTAATGAAACCATTATCAGTTATGGTGTTAGGAGAGAATGTTGCCTTTACTTTGGGGATTAGGACAAAACAGGTTTCGCTTCATGTTTTGATGTGTACAGGTCTCCTGTCGGGGGTGGTTACTGCTTTTTGCGGTCCTATTGCATTTATTGGCATGGCAGTACCCAATGTAGCTAAGATGATATATAAGACCGCTGATTTTAGAAAATTGCTACTATTTACAATTGCTTTAGGTACGGGGATGGCTTTATTATGCGATATCATTGGTAACCTTTCTTTCTTTAGTTTCCATTTACCTATTAATGTTTCAACTGCCCTGATTGGCGGCCCCATTGTTTTATTAATTTTATTAAAAAGAAAATACTAATAATGCTGAGCTTTAACAACCTCCTTATCGCCCGTAAGAATACTGAACTCATTGCTTCATTTTCAGCGAAAATTGAGAATGGTAATTTTGTGATTCTAACAGGGGCGAATGGAGCAGGAAAATCAACATTTCTTAAGACCCTTGCCGGTTTAATTCCCATTACCAACGGTGAAATTTTAATAGATGGGATACCAGTCATGTCATACAGTCACCACCAGCGTTCTAGGCTAGTAGCTTATGCAGATTCAAAGAAAATAGAGGAAGATTATATCCGCATAATTGATTTGGTAAAACTTGGCAGGTACCCTTATTTAAGCGTCAGGATTGAAATTAAAGTCCAAAATGCGCTGATTGAATTCTATATGAAGGAACTGGGTATTTTAGCAATTAAGGATAAATTTTTAAATGAAATTAGTGACGGGGAATTGCAAAAAGCCAATATTGCCAGAGCACTCGTTCAGGATACACCTGTAATTGTTATGGATGAGCCGACAGCCTTTCTTGATTACCCTTCAAAAAGGCAATTATTTTCTTTACTGCGAGACCTTGCAAAAGAAAGAAATAAAATTATCATCTGTGCTACCCATGATGTTGATCTTGCAAGTGGTTACGGCTCTAAATTCTGGCATCTTGAAGATAAAAAATTGCAATTTTCCGACAAGCCTGTTGAATGGAAAATCAGCGGGAATTAATTTACTTAAATTATTCAGTCTTCAGCACCTTGCTGCTCTCATTTCCGCTGCGAACAAGATATAAGCCGGCAGACCATAAAGTCATATCAATATCTAGTATGCTATTTTTCGGTTCACCTGAATATAAAAGTTCACCGGTCATAGAATATATTTTTATGGTGCCGGTATTACTTGTCCTTATATGCAGCAAACCTTGTGTTGGATTGGGATAAGCTGATAAAGCACTGTTATTACCTGATACCGTCTTAACAAT
>JBBQIF010000166.1:0-6810 GCA_038324665.1 Bacteroidia bacterium | reverse complement strand
TAATGAACCGATAGTGCCCAAGGGTACAGGTTCTTCTATTAAAAAAACCTGTTCCGACTGCTTAGTTGTCTCAAAATACTCCCGGATCAAATCCCCAAGATGGTTAATCGTAATCACCACTTTTTTAATACCGTATAATTTAAGCAAGTCGATATTGTATTGGATAATGGCCTTATTGCCCACTTTTAAAAGGGGTTTTGGTGTATTTTCGGTTAAAGGTAATAAGCGTTTTCCCTTTCCTCCAGCCATTATTACCGCCTGTAACGGCAGCCTGCTGCGGTGGATTTTAAGGTTCATGATATCCACCAACTGGTTTTGCGCATTGATTACCGGTACAAAATCTATTTGTTTTTCTTTGATGGAAAGAATATCATTGATGGTATAATGGTCTTCGGTAAGCGAAAGGAAATGGGTATTAAATGCTTTTGAAATTTCACTCTCCATATCGCCACCACGGGTTAAAAACCGCCTGATATCGCCGTCTGTCAATACACCCTTCAGCTTATTTTCATCATCTACGGCAAATAAAATAAGCACAGGACTAAGCACCTCCAACTGCTGCATGGCCTGGCGAATGCTGCTTTTAAAATGTATGGAATGTGAGTTTATATTTGACATAGTTCCCTATTGGGCGAAGGTAATAATTTTTAGCAGAAAGGAAAAGTCATTTGAAGTACATGATCTTCCGATAGGCGAACATCAATAATTTGCCCTTTTTTTAGGGAATTTTCTTATGTTTGTGCAGGTAATTAATATTTAATGAAAGTATCAGATAATGTCAAAGAATCCTATTCTGCCCAATACGACCAGTCTATGGTAGAGTGGAGGATGATGGCAGCCAAACATAAAGCACAGAACATTGTAGATATATCAAAGGGAATTTCTTTTAAGAATATTCTGGAGGTAGGTGCAGGTGAAGGGAGCATTTTATACTGGCTTTCCAAATGGAATTTTTCTGCAAATCTTCACGCCATTGAAATCTCCGAGAGCGGTATAGAGATGATTAAGGGTAAAAATATTGAAAACCTGAAAGAAATTTTGTTATTTGACGGCTATAAGATCCCTTATCCCGATAATCACTTCGACCTCTTATATTGTTCACATGTAATGGAACATGTGGAACACGAGCGCGTTTTGCTGAGAGAAATTAAGAGGGTTTCAAAACAACAGATTTTTGAGGTGCCCATTGACTTTTCATTTTACGTAGATAGAAAAATAAAACATTTTCTTGCTTATGGTCATATCAATATTTACACACCTTCGCTTTTCCGTTTTCTTTTAAAATCTGAAGGTTTTATTGTTACAAGAGATAAATGCCATCTCTACGACGATGAGGTATTAAAATTCCTCAATAAGAATAACAAATTGGGTTATTATAAGCAGAAATTCAAGGATTTTATCCTTAAAATGTTTCCCTACTTATTAGGTATAAAGCCAAGCTCTTATTCTGTTTTAACAGGCAAGGACGATAAGGAAATGACTATTTTTTAGTGACACTCCATATTTTTCAGCCTAAGCTGAAAAAATATGCTTAGTCGAATGCATCCTGATAAAATTCGTCAGGACTAATCCTGATAGCATCACTCATCAGGATTAATTGTATATATATTTCATTACAAACTTTGATCTACTATGCTTTAGGCCTAAAGGCATTTTAGAAACTCGTCTCATTAATAAATCACCGTAAACGTTCCATGAAGGAAAACATCCCTTTTTGAACAATCTTTGTACCTTATCATGTATAAATAAACATCGCTCTCAACCATCTTATTTTTATATAGGCCGTTCCATCCTATGGTTGTTTTGGAAGCGGCGTAAATTTTTTCACCCCAACGGTTGTATATTTCTATATCAATCGGTTTTTCACTGGTTTGAAATGGGAAAAAATCATTCAGGTCATCATCATTAGGAGAAAATGCGTTGGGAATAAATACATTGTCTGCACTATTATCACCGGTGATATTGATACTGTCAGAAGTCATGCAATTCCCATAACCAACAGTGACATAATATGAACCTTTTTGCTTTGCAGCAAAAGTATTCGCTTTGCTGCCATCCTGCCATCTGTATTGGTAATTATTGTAAAAAGGAGCCGTTAAAATATAATCGGTTGAAAAGCAATAAGCAGTATCGCGCCCCAAATACAAATTACTGTGAAACAACTCCACAGTTACAGTATCATAAAACACCTGACAGGCATTGGTAACAGATACTGTGTAAATCCCAGCACTATTTATAGAGATATTATCATTTGTGGAACCATTGCTCCACAATGTAGTATGCCCATCAACACAACTAACAGAAAGCGTTTTTGCAATAGGCAGACTGCAAATTACCGTATCGTTCCCTGCAAATATAGCGGTGGCATTTGTTTTTGATGTGATAATTATGGTGTCTAAATGCTGGCATTGCTTATAATATTCGGTGGCAATGTATTGGCCGGGCTGACTGATTTGAATGGCATGCGTAGTATCTCCGGTATTCCACTTTACATTATTGGGAGAAGTTTTCATCAGTGTTTCGGTTACAGGAAAACACCAAGACGTATCCCTGAGTGGTGTGCCAATAACAAATTCACTGATATGGATGGTATCCTTATAACTACCACAATAATGGGTCATGCTTACTGTATAGTTGCCCGGCGTTGACACATTTATAGTATCCGTTGTTTCTCCTGTACTCCATTGGGTTTGGTGAGCCACAGTGGCAGAGACAATGAGTGGAAAATTGGAAAATTTCTGGCAGAAAAAGGAATCCTTTGGAAAACTGTATTTGGCGTTTTTCAAAATATCCGAAATATCCACCGTATCATAATTACTACAATGCTTGTAAGATTCAATCAAACTGTATTGCCCGGCTTTGTTTATCAATAATAAATGACCTGTATCCCCAGTATTCCATTTTATACTATTAACAGATTGTTTCACTATTGTTTTGGTTACAGGAAAACAATAACCAGTATCTCTCAGTGGTGCGCCTATATTGAATTGGCTAACATTCACAGTATCGGTATAAGTACCGCATATATGTTGCATATTCACAATATAGTTTCCCGGTGCTGATATAAGGATGGTATCTCTTGTTTCTCCTGTGTTCCATAAAGTTTGGTGGGCTATTTTAGCGGATACAATTAGGGGATAATTAATAAATTTTTTGCATAATAACGTATCCCTTGGCACATTGAAATCCGACTTACTCACTTTGTCAAAAATCTCTATAGTATCAAGAGAGGCACCGCAGCTAAAGCTAACCTTTACCCAGTATTTCCCTTTTTTATTGACGATTATCGATTTTGTTTTTGCCCCTGTTGACCATAAGTAGCCCACCCCACCGATATCAGGTTGCAGTGTTGTATTTGTGTTTGGGCATACAAAAGTATCCTTTCCCAGTGAAATTTTCTGGTTGTTATTTATAATATTTAATAGCCTTATTACTGTATCATAAGTGCAACTGTAGCTGTAAAATGCTTTTACTTTATATTTGCCGATGGCTGTGAAAGTGTGGTAAACCGTAACACCAGTAGCAGTATTATTACTTCCGGACGAAGGGTCGCCAAAGTCCCATTTTACCGTGCTTGAATTATTATTAGCTACTAAATTAAAAGTACCTATTACACCAAAACAAGTATCGTCAACTAAAATAACTTCATTCTTAAGAAGAGGAGTGGAATAGAAAATATTGGGTAAGCCTAATCTGGCATTTCTCCCCGACAAATAGATACCTGTAGGATTATAATAAGGACCAATGCTATCAGGAGTATTAATAACCCCCAAATAAGTATTATAGCCATATGTGGTTGTTTCTGATGACGCGTATATTTTTCCATTTGAAGCTAATTTTAATGCTCCCATTTCACCACTACCATAATCAAAAATCTGCTTTTTAGAACTTTGGATTGTTGACTGATTATTTGAAGAAATATCAAATTGGTGAATAGATGTTGGGCTTCTTAGACCAGAAACATATAATATTTTATTATTAGGTGAAAATTCAGCACAATAAGCAGCAGTTTTTGAGAAGGTCATAACATTTGATACTTTACCTGTTTGATTGTCAAAATCCATTAATAAAAATTTATTTAGCTGGAAATGACATGTGGCTAATTTGGTGCCATCATGGGACGGATTTATATAACCTAAATTGTTGTTAAGATTTCCGGACATTGTGACCCCTGTGTTAGACCTTACCGCCTTTTTATTGATTCCGGAAGAGGTAATTGCAAAAGATAAGATTGAATCAGAACTGGCCTGATTTGTGACCAGCCAAAAATCCTTTTTGTTGCAATGCAATACTGCAGTGGCTTTTTCACATTGCGGTTTTGTTAAAACAATATTTTTTTCACCTGAAACAATATCGCCTTTTCCTCCATTTAATCGCATGTCTACCAATGAATATCTTACTCCGTATGTTGCATTATTTTCGATGGCATCAACAGAAATAATAAAGTATTTATATATACTGTCTGGCCAAGGAATAATAACTCCTGATTGACAACTGGAGTTATTGCCAAGTAACCCGCTACCATTAGACATTAAGGTATGTGTTTTATCATATACCTTTTGTCCGTCAGTATAAAAAAGTAGAATACCGCTTTTATCACAAACAGATGAACAGCCTTCCCTCTGAGAAAGTTTCCCATCAGTAAGTGAAGACGGAGGAGATGTATTAAAGGTAATACCAGCATTATTTCCAAAATACCAGATATTGCCTTCTTTTTGAGCAGAAAGTATCAAAACATTGCAAACAGAAAATAAAAATATCAATGCAAATTTCATCTCAGCCCTAGTTTAGTTTATCTGTCCAATTAAAAATTATAATAAATACTTTCTAGACCCTACTTTATAATGATCACTTTTTTAATTGTAGTCTTACCTTCAATCTCCAATTCTATAAAATAAGTTCCGCTTTCGAAATTTGAAGTATCAATAGTTAAATAATGTGTGCCGGGTTCCTGATTTGCACTTATAACAGTACTAATTTCGTCTCCTAGAATATTCAATATCTTCAAGATATTATCAGAGTGGTTATACGTTATATATTCAATATTTGCAGAATTGCTTAAAGGGTTTGGATAAACATTTAGTTTAATATCAATGTTAGTATTTTTGACTTTTGAATCAGAAGAACTGGTTTGGTATATAATATTTGGCAAGCCTAATCTTGTACCTTTTCCACCCAAATATACCGCTTTTGGATTAAAAGAGCAATTAATACCTAAAGTATTAGGGTTTTTTATGGCCCCCAGGTGCTCGTTATAATTGTTTGTCGTTGTCTCGGAAGTTGCGTAAATTAGACCATCTGGGGCTAATTTTAAAGCACCCATTTCACCACTACCATAATCAAATATTTGCTTAATAGATTTTTGGATAGTACTTTGTGAAGTGCTAGAAATATCAAATTGGTCGATTGAAGTAGGCCACCTTAATCCAGAAACGTAAAGTACCTTGTTATTTGGAGAAAACTCTGCACTATAAGCACATGCTTTTATAAGAATTATCGAATTTGATATCTTTCCAGTTGAATTATCAAAATCCATAAGTAATACCTTATTTAGCTGAAAATGGCATGATACAAGGCGACTTCCATCATGTGAAGGGTTTAAATAACCTAGATTATTATTTAAATCTCCCTTAAGCACTAACCCTGAGTTAGATCTTATAGCTTTTTTATTGATGCCGGTTGATGTTATAGCGAAAGATAATATCGAATCTGAACTACTTTGGTTTGTAACAAGCCAATAATCTGTTTTATTGCTGTGAGGAATTAATGTTGCTTTTTCGCATTGTGGCTTTAAAAGTACAATATTCTTTTGTGAAGAAACAATGTCTCCTTTACCACTATTTAAACTCATATCTACAACTGAATATCGGACTCCATTGACTGCATTGTTTTCAATTGCATCAACTGAAATAATGAAATATTTACTATAATTGCCTGGCCAAGGGATTATAAGTGCGGACTGACAGCTCGAAACATGTCCTAATAGATTACTGCCATTAACCATTAAGTTATGGCTGGCATCATAAACTTTTTGCCCATCAGTATAGAAAAGCAAATTGCCATAATTATCTGCAATACTCGCACAGCCTTCCCTTGTTGAAATTTGCCCATCCGTTAAGGCTGTTGGGCTTCCCGAACTAAATGAAATTCCTGCATTGTTGCCAAAGTACCATATATTTCCCTCTTTTTGGGACCATAAATCAATTGATAGAATGCCAATAGTGATAAATAAAAGTAAATTCTTCATTTTTAACTTTAGGTTTTAAGTTGATTTGTAAAGTATAATTGTTTTATTTCAAGAATTTATCGGGTAACTAACAGTTTTTGAATTGATAAATGATCACCCACTTGAAGTTTTATAAAATAAACCCCAGTTCCCAGTTTCGAGGTTTCAAATTCATAAGAATGAATGCCTGAAGATTGATTTAAAAATAAAATCGAATTGACTTCTACTCCCATAGCATTAAATATTTTTAATGTAACCTCTGAATAATTATTAATGAAATACCCAATATTTACAATATTATCACAAACAGGATTTGGGTAAATATTTGTGAACCCACTATTATTGAATTCTGATTTGTGAGTTATGCTTAGATTATGTGTTTTAAAATCAAAGTTGTTCGGTAAGCCAAGTCTGGCAGCTTTACCGCCTAAATAGACACCCTTTGGAGTAAATGAACAACTAGTATCTAATGTATTCGGATATCTAATTAACCCAAGGAAAGTGTTATAACCACTTGTAGTAGTTTCTGAAGTAGCATATATTCTTCCATCTGGTCCTAATTTTAAAGCACCCATTTCACCACT
>JBBQIF010000165.1:0-6823 GCA_038324665.1 Bacteroidia bacterium | reverse complement strand
AGTTTTTAGTACTCATTTGTGTATGCTTGCTCACATAAAACTCATTTTCAATGAATTTTTCGTTTGCGAATTTCTCATCGAAAGCATAAGTAAGGAAGTTCCTGAATTTATAAGGGGAATTTTCTTTAGAATATGTTTTTTCATAAGCAGAAACATTGCCTTTACCAGTAGTGCTGGCAATTTTCACTTTTTGCGCAGTTTTGTCAGTCTTAAGATTATCTGTAACAGTCATGGTCATCTTGTTATTACCGGTTGACTCAGAGCTAACCTGTGCCAAAGAACTGATGATGGTGTAACTCATAGGTACGGAAACATAAGTATGAGGAGGAACAAAAGTATATCTTTCTGAAACTACTGATGACATTCTTCTTGAGTAAGTAATGGCCTTACCTGTACCGGAAGGAACAAGGTATTCCTGAGATGTGGTTTTTTCTACCCAATAATCGTTCTTCCAGTCGTTATAAATAAATACAGAACGCTTCCAGTCAATGTACATTGGTTTTTCAGCTTTATTGTAAATTGAAAAATAAGTGATACCATTTTCTGCCCACATATCGTAGGTAATTTTAATGTCTCCGTTTTCGCATACTGAATTTACAACTGCATCTTTACCTACAGATTCCGTTTCGGTTAGTCTTATCTGACCTCCGCATGATGCAAGCAAGAGAGCTGCTGTGAACATCATTAAACTTAGTTTAAAATTTTTCATATTATTTATATTATTTGGTTGGCACAAACATATATAAAAAAATCAATTCTACGCTATACTACATTTGATGTATTTTTACGGCGTTAATTAAAAACTAAGAAATGAAAATATTTATTAAGCAATTCTTAATATTGAAGTTATGTTTCATAAAATTACTAATGTTAGCAGGTGCTTCAGGCCATGATACAACCAAAGTCAACGAATTGAATGACTTGTCTTTCAAGAATCTATACTCTAATATTTATTTAGCTAAACAACAGGCATTTAAAGCATTAGAATTGGCAAAAATAATACATTTCAGGAAGGGCGAGGCCGGGGCGTATAACAGGGTTGGTGTGGTGTATGATGTCTCTGGCAATTATGACAGTGCGCTGTATTATTATTGGAAAGCGTACGAACTCAATAAGGAAATAAAGAACCTGAAAGGCGAAGGAAGCGCTTTGTCAAATATTGGTTTAACCTATTGGAACAAGGGCGATTATAATAATGCGCTCAGTAATTTCTATGCGGCTATTAATCCTTTGGAAGCCATTGGTCATTATCATTTTCTTGGTAATTGCTATAATAATATTGGTCTTGTTTTCTTTGAATTGAAAAATTATCCCAAAGCCAAAGGCAATTTTAATGCAGCCCTTAGAAACTATGATCTTGCTAAGAGAGACTATGAAAAGGCGAATGTACTATGTAATATAGGAATGGTATTGTCTGGTGAGGGCAAACCCGACTCATCCATTTTGATTAACCTTAAAGCCATAAATATCTATCAACAGGAAGATGATTATTACAATTTGGGTAAAGCCTATAGCAATACTGCCAATGATTACACTACAATTAATGATTTTCCCAACGCAATAGATTTTTATAAAAAGGCAATTGTATGTCATAAGAAAGCGGAGAATATTACCGGTCTTGGTGAATCGTTGATGTACCTTGCAGAATTATATCAAAACATCAATAAACAGGTCCTTTCAGAACAATATGTAAATGAAGCTTTTTTAATCAGTAAAAATATCGAATCACCAAAGGTATTATCTAATATCTTTTATCATTATGCGCTAATAAAAAAGCAAAATGGTGATTATAAAACAGCAGCCGAATACCTGAAAAGGGTTAACATAATGCGGGATTCCCTGTTTGATAATGAAACTTCGGAACTGATAGCCGCAACCGAAGCAAAATTTGGTGTTGAACGCAAGGAGAATGAGAATAAGCAGCTCCTACAGCAAAATAAAATACAGGAATTGCAAATTAATAATGCGCAAACAGAAATAAAGTCGCGGAAACAATTAACTTATGGTATCACTGCGTTTGCATTACTGCTGACATTGTCTGGATACCTTTATTTTAAACGCAGGCAGGCAATACAAAAACTTATTGCAAAGAATTTGGTAAATGAAGCTGAACATCATCAAAGAGTTTCTATTTCAAACGACTTGCATGATAATGTAGGGGCACAACTTTCCTATATTGTGAGTAATCTGGATGTAATGGAGAATATTGTACCCGGCAATACACGTTTGAAATCTGTGGCAGATATGAGCAAACAAGCGATATTAACTCTCAGAGAAACTGTTTGGGCGCTGAACAATGAAACCGTTACAACGGAGGCTTTTGCAGATAAATTCAAGCTCTATGCATTAAAGATGCTTGATTTTAATACAACGCTGCATTGCAATTTTCATGAAGACATTAAGCGCAGTTTTGTTTTAAGGCCTATGCAAGCACTAAATTTATTCAGAATTTGTCAGGAGGCATTCAGCAATGTGATTAAACATTCAGAAGCTTCGTCTATTGATATCTATTTTTATGACAGCGATTCTTCAATTTTTGATTTTAAGATAAAGGATAACGGACAAGGATTTGATTATGAGGAAGGCCGGGCTAAAGGACATTTTGGCTTGCTTAATATGCAATCGAGGGCAAAAGAAGCAGGGGCAGGGTATTCAATAGAATCAAAAAAAGGCGAGGGGACAATTGTAACTATTAGTTTAAAAAGTTAAAATCCTTGTTATTTCTATGGCAAAAGCAACAAAAAGGAATTGGAGAAAAATCATCTTACGTCTTCTCGCTTGCCTTTTTATTCTGAGCTTCATACTCCCCCTATTATCACGTTTAATTCCAATGGGCTTAAACAAGGAGAAAACGAGTGCTTTTTTTGGAATTAAAAATATTGCATTTAAAGATACGCTGCTACAATTTGGAGGCAGAAAAGTTCGATTTGTTTGTGCAGGCAACGATACCCTGCCAATGGTTTTATTTATTCATGGTTCCCCCGGCAGTTGGGATGCTTTTAAAGATTATTTATCTGATACAGGACTTCTTTCCCTGGGGTATTTGGTGGCTGCAGATAGGCTGGGCTATGGAGGTAGTGGTGGTCAGGGTGAAGCTTCGCTGCAGATCCAGGCGGATGCAATGTCCTTAGCTTTAAAATTGCGAAAAAACAATGCGCCTATAACTGTCATAGGCCATTCTTATGGCGGACCAGTGGCGGTAAAGTTTGCTTTAGAACATGCCGCGCTTACAAAGCAGGTTATTCTGATATCACCAACTATTAGTCCGGAAATAGAAGAGAACATAGGATACAAAAGGAATTTACAAAAGATGAGTAAATGGGGGCTTTGGCACTGGACCTTGAGCAGGGATATTAAAAATTGTGTAATTGAAATGCAACCCTTGCCGACGGAAATAAGGGCGATGGAAAAGGATTTTGCTAGATTCAATGTGCCAATCACTGAAATTCACGGAACTAATGATGCTTTGGCACCATTTGGCAATCAACTATATGTAAAAAATAAGTTCATTCATTCTGCTGTGGATACTATTTGTCTTACAGGAAAGGATCATTTTATACCGTTTACCATGCCAGGCAGGATGATTGAGATCATAAAGGAAAGGTTGAAGTGAGGTTATTTTTTGATTTTGAGATTTTTGATTTTTGATTTTAAAACACTTTGGGCGTAAAGTGCCTGGTTGATTAACCTTGTTACATTTGTTAACTCTGTATGAAGAATCCCTCAAAATCCTAAAATAAAACGGTTTTTATGCATTAGGATTTACCCAAATTCTATTTCCGCTTGAACTTAGTTTTAAAAAACGCCCAGCTTGCCAGCCATTTTCTTTTTTTGAGATAATTGAGATCGAGTTGATTTACAAATGCTTCCTTCTCAAAACTGATGCCCATATAGGCTTCTTGGTGCTTGAATCCATTGCTCAACATGCCTGTCCAATATTCAAGGAAATACCAGATGTAAAATGGGATAATCAAAAGTTCAAGTTGCTGCCTGTGGTGGATTTTTTCGTGGTTAACTACCACTTTGTTCTGCTTTGTTTCCTTATCTTTTACAATGATTAGCGGCCAAAGGGCCATTGCCACTACACGCTTATTCCACAAGGTTAAAATGTTCAGCAAAGCACTGCTAACGATGAACATCAATTATCGCCTTTGGCTTTTTCCTCTTCCTCTTGTTTCTTTTTTTCTTCTTCTTCCTTTCTCTTCAACCTTTCCTGTCTTTCTTTCTCTATCAATAACTTAAGTTGCTCCTCGGCACTAATCTCTTTTTCAGGCATTTTGTTTTCCTGTTTTTTCAATTCTGAATTTTTGACTTTAATGGTATCATTCAAGCTTAATATCATTTTTTTCAAACTATCCAGTTCATAACGCATACGGATATTTTTTGCCTGCTCGGAAGTGAGGGAATTTATTCTATTATCCAATGCTTTGGTTAAATCTTTTGTTTCAATAAAAAGGCTATTATTTTCACTGTTCAGACTTTTATTTTTTTGCTCCAGTTCCTCTATTTTGGTTTTTTGATTGGAAACCATATTCGTCAGGTTGATAATAATATCGCCGTTCTCCTGCCCATTTTGCACCCCCTCCTTGAAAGCGTCCAATTTCTTTTTTTCCTCTTCCAAAGCAATTAACTGTAAATGTAAATCATCGTTTTCAGACGACAGTGTGTTCACTCTAATCAATAATCTGTTTCTTTCATTCAATAGCCCAGTATCGCTGTTGCGGATGCCTGCTGAACCACTATTTGCCAATTTTAGTTTACTTTTCAGTTCGTCTATTTCTTTATCTCTTTTATTAATCTGGGTTTTTAAGTTAATGATGATCTGGGTAAATGATTTCTCTTCTTCCTTATTATTGGAAACTTCAATGGTGCTTAAATCTGTTTTTTCTTCACCCTTTATTTTCAGGTAGTCGTATTTAGCTTTGCTGTCGGCGCCAATATACAAGCCGATCATCCCTTTACTTAACTCAATTTCCGTAAATGAAACTAGAAATTTCCCATTGATGTAAAGGTCGAAAACTTTATCGTACGTTCTAATGGTGATTATGTTTAAAGTCTTGGTTAAATAGGCCGATGCTTTTATCCAGCCGTTGCCGCTACCCATTTTAGGTACTTGCCTGTCGTTGTAAATTCTTAGTATCCTGAATTCCTTCTTCTGGTTGATTTCCACCAATAAGCCGCTGCTGTTGTCTTTGGCCATGATGAGGATACCCGCACTTTGTCTTTTATTGTCGTGATCGGAAAAGGTGATAGAGGTCTCCAGTTCAAATACCCCATATTCGGTATTATCATTTGGCAACAGGAAATATCCCGATTTTTTCGACCGTCTGAACAACTCGTAGTAACCGTTTTGGGCAATGAAGAGGTTATCGACATTAAAGGTACTGTTCCAGTTTTTGTCGCCGTTATTGAAATTTTCGTCAAGTAAAATCTTTGTAAAATCTTTCTGAACTTCCTGTCCGTATGTCAATATTCCGACTGCACAGTTTAAAAGTACAAATATTTTCTTCATCTTTGCAAGCATTTTGAATTAAAAAGCAAAATTAACGAAATTTATATAGAATGAAGACTTGTTGTTATTTTTTAGCCCTACTACCTGTTGTTTTTACACTCAATTCCTGCTCAAATAAATTAGATCCCCTCGCGGGTTATGAGGAAAGTGCCGCCGTTTATGCATTGCTGGACCCCAACCAGCCGGTGCAGTTTGTCAAGATCAACAAGGTATTTACCAATCCCAACGCTTCAGCAGCTGACGTGGCAAAAGTATCTGATTCACTTTATTTTGATACCATTGCGCCAGTGCTTGTTGAAGTAGAAACAAGTCGACGCATACCCCTTTACAAGGCGAATACAGTATTGAAAGATGCTGGTTATTTTGCTAATTCTCCCAATTATCTCTATGCTACAAGTGAAAAGATATATGCCAGGAATCCCAAAAACAATTCTGAAATTTTTCACTACAGGCTCGAGCTAGTATTGCCAAAGACAAAGAAAAATATTTCTGCAACCACCAATATTTGTGATTCTATCAGGTTGACATCCCCTTTGTCTGTCATGTCATTAATTCAGCCAACTATTGAGTTCTCACTAACCAATAGTTCTAGAGTTGGTTTCCCATCGCCGCCCAGAAGTAAAATTTCGGATGGTTACTTTTATTTTAATTATATGGAAATCAATAGCCAGGATACCACAGACAAAAAAACTAAAACTCTTAAATGGCGCCTGGTTAATAATTACCGTACGCTTGATGACAATGGTGGGGAAACCGTAAGTTTAACAATTCCTGCATTGGCTTTTTATGATATGTTATTGTCCAGGATTGAGGTAGATCCATCTGTTAAAAGAAAATTCCTGCCCTGCCAGTTGGAATTGACAACCGGTAACCTCGAATTTGACAATTACATGCAGGCCACAGAACCATCTATCGGTATCGTACAGAAACAGACGGAATATTCCAATATTGGGAACGGAATTGGAATTTTTGCTTCGCGCAGGGTTACTAATTACCGTGGCATCGTCATTGGAATTAATACCAAATATGCAATTGTAAATTTTCCGGAGTACAAAATTCTAGGATTTACCAATTGATTTTGTGCCTTTTTGGCGCAAACTCTGTCATATCTTAACCTACTTTCAGCTATTAACCTCTTTTATGGCATAAGATGCTAAATGGCATTTTATTTGATAAATTATCATAAAAATAATCGCGTAAATTATGAGTAAAATAATAGGAATAGATTTAGGAACTACCAATAGTTGTGTTTCAGTAATGGAAGGCAATGAGCCGGTAGTAATCGCCAATAGCGAAGGCAAGAGGACAACC
>JBBQIF010000164.1:0-6824 GCA_038324665.1 Bacteroidia bacterium | reverse complement strand
CTGTATGATTTTAATATATCACCGGCCTTCTTGCAAGAATTGCAAATGATAAGGAATAGCAATATGAAAGCCAAACGCTTCATTTTTTTCTTAAAAACTGGTCTGAGAAACGATAGCCGCCGCTCCAGTAAAAGAAGTCAGCAACAGCCATGTGCGATTTTAATCTTGTTTGTGCAACAATGCCTTTATTGAAAAAATAATTAAAGCCAATGGCAAAATAAACCCTTTTCTTATATTGGTTTGGTCGGTACACGTAGGTACCTAAATCTGTAACAATCGCTATTCTGCCAAACACAAATTCATGCCCTATCTTCATGGCTACCTCTGTCATCTTTGCCAGTTTTACACCTTTAAGTTTTTCTGGATGAAATAGCTCATAAGGATAGGTCTTGTCAAAAAAGAATTCTGGTCCCACCCGCCAATTACGTGTTTTATTGTGTTTGAAATAATATAATAGGCTAGTAGATAAGATGGTAAACCGCCGTGTATCTGCTACAGCGATTTGTTTATTGGCTATTCCGGCAATAATTTCAAAACCATTGGTGGGGAATAGTTGAGGTAATTTTTTAAATACGGGGTGGTCAATATTATAGATACTGTGGTAAATACCAAGGTTGAGGTGAACAATATTAATTCCAAGATTTGGTCGTTTAAAATTGCCATTGCTGTAATGGGTGATACCTGCGCCTAAAACGAACGAAGTGTTTTTAGAAACTTTGAAATAAGCTTTATACATCACCTGCATATTGCCGTTAAGGTGGGAGCCAATCGCCTTATTCTTCCTGTTGGTTTCAAGATTATAGGGTTTAGTCAGATAACCTATTCCTGACCCAAAGCGAATGGTACTTTGAAAGTTTGTTCTGTTTTTTAAATTGGCTTCAACATGCATGTGCCAGGCCACCACATCGCCATTTAGCATTTTATTACCCAAGTTGAAATAAGTAAGTCCCGTTCCCCAGCGTAAATCATGATAAAAACTGTCCACTTGTTTCCACGCCGTAAAATTACTGCTGTAAATAGCCTCAATACCAAAAGTATGGGCCTCCATATTAGCCATATATTCCCGGTGGGCTATTAAAAACCCAGGTAGTAAATTAACCTGAAAACCCCTTTGATACTGGGCATCCATCCTAAAAAGCGAGAAGAATAAGATTAGTATGAGGAATTGCTTTTTCAAAAACGCAAATCTAAATATTTTTACCCATATTTTTTGAATTTAAGTGTCTGTGTTATTTATCGATGGGCAAGGTAGGACTTATCGCCTTACCTGTCATGCAAAAGAAGCCAAGCACCTTTAGGTCAGGGTTATTTGCACAAATTATATTGCCGGGAATATTACTTGGAGGCACGGCAAATAAACCGGTATTTTGCAACTGGGTCCTCAATAAACTTAAATAAAAATAGAGTTCAGGTGTAATACTCAATACTTCTATCTTGGCAGTCTCACCTATGTTCCATGGCCTGCTGGTGAAGTTCTGGCGTATAGGGATGATGAACAGGTCCCCGTCGCCATTTCCCCCTTGCGTCGAAGAATTGTCGATGGCAATATTAATATCGCCCGCCCTGCTTTGAATAGAGTCGTTCCTGTAAAGCCGAAGCCAGTAAAAATCACCTGTACCCACCTTGTCTTTTGCCCATAGTGTAACATAATTTCCTTTATTGCCGCCAAACATGCCGTCAGGCTCATATTTGTATGTAATGGAATCAATTACGGTTGGTGAATTTAACCTACTTTGCGATATATAAGTATTGGCACCATCTCTCGCTATGAGTTGGTAATCTTTTCCATAGGCAAAAGTATTGGCGGAAGGCGGTACAAAGAAATATTTACCTTTACCTGCATATTTAAAAGGATAAAAAATGAAGGTGGAGGTATCTAATAGTCCCACTGTATCAATGGCATAACCGGAAGGCACTCCGTTTTTTAAATAGGAAACAGATTTTGAGATGTAGATGTATTGCGTGTCTGCTGAATTATTGATTACAGCATCAATCACTAATTGTTCCTTAGCCGGCCCAAGGTCAAGGTTAATGGGGTCCTCGCAAGCCGATAACAAACAGGTAAAAAGGAAGGATAGTAACAAATATTTGATAAATGGTTTCATGTAGTTTAAAATTTAAAATTCCAAGACAATGATGGGATGATGGAGCCAATAACTGAAAAGCGTATGAGCTGTGTCGCGAAGTTGTTTTTCGGGTCAGGCTGACTGTAATATGAAAAAGGATTTTTTCTTTTATAGACATTATAGACACCAAAGACCCAGTTACTTTCCCATTTGGCCGTTTTTTTATGCGTATAGGTACATGAAATATCCAAGCGGTTGTATGGTTTGATGCGAACATTATTCCTTAGTTCTGTAGCATTCTGAGGAACACCCTGTATGCCTTGGAAACTGTATTTTGTGTTAGGAAGGTTAGTTGGTGTACCGGTTCCAAAAACAAAACTGGCCGAACTGCTCCATTTCTTGTTGATGTCATAACTACCTGTAATATTTAAGTTGTGTCTCCGGTCAAAACGATTGGCATACCATTGATTTTTGCTTACTCCTTCTACCAGCCTTTCAGATTTGGCAAGGGTATAGCTGACCCATCCGTTGAGTTTTCCAACATTTTTCTTTAGATATAATTCCAATCCATAAGCCCTTCCTTTTCCTGTCAATAGGTCGGTTTCCAACTGCTGGTTCAATAAAAGGTCAGCTCCATCTACATAATCAATCTGATTTTGCAATTCTTTATAATAGGTTTCAACTGATAGTTCATAATCAATACTTTTTCCAAAGTTTCTGAAATACCCAATCGCCACTTGGTCGGCAATCTGGGGTTTAATATTATTAGTACTTGGTGTCCAAACATCAAGTGGAACACTTGCGGCGGTATTTGAAATCAGGTGCAGATATTGGGACATCCTATTATAACTCAATTTAAATGCAGTAAAGTTATTGTACTTGTAATTCAATGAAAACCTAGGCTCTGGAACAGTGTAGGATTTAATCACTTCCATGTTTTTATATTCTGTAATACCGATTACCTCTGCTCTTTGCCCGGCTATTTCCCTTTTTAACTGATAAGCAGTACCTTTTCCAAGATAGTTGAAATTGGAAACACGGAGACCATAGCGCATTGTTATTTTTTCGCTCACTTTTTGTTCATTCTCAATGAAAATTGCATTTTCGAGGGCGTATTTTTTAGGTAAGCCAAATTCAACTGTAGAAGTAAGGTCCTTTGAAGTTGCTTTACCTGGACTAAAAATGTAATAAGTAGATATAACCCCAAAGTTTAAAGTGTTTTTTGGTGTAATATAATAGGTAAAGTCGGGTTTAACACTGAAGTTGACGATATTCGATTGCCAGTTGAAACTGTTGTTACCACTGCCAAAACCCAATTTATAGTCGTACTTACTATAATAAGTAATAAAGTTAGTGAATAATTTTTTATTGAATAGATGATTCCATCTTATAGTTGTTGTTGTATTGCCCCAATCGAACTTCGCGTTTGGAACCCCAAAAGCATCTCTACCCAAGTAACCAGAAACAAATAGCTTATTGTTTGCATTAAAGGTGTAGTTGACCTTTGCTGTAAAATCATAGAAATAGAAAACAGCATTTTTTAAATTCGCATTGTTCTTGGTGAAAGGTTTAATAAGGACATCTGCATAACTTCTGCGGCCTGCAACAATATAGGAGGCCTTATTTTTTAGTTTCTTGGGCATTATTGGCCCCTCAATGGATAAGCGGCTAAAGATTACGCCAATGCCACCATTCACTTCTGTCTTTTTACTATTGCCTTCCTTCATTCGCACATCAAGTGTGGAAGATAAACGGCCGCCATAAGTAGCCGGCATTCCACCTTTAATGAGTTTTACATCCTTAACAGCATCTGGATTAAAAATAGAGAAAAAACCGAATAAGTGCGATGAGTTAAACACAGGTGCTTCATCAAGTAGGATAAGGTTCTGGTCAATACTACCTCCACGCACATTGAATCCTGTAGCGCCTTCTCCAACTGTACTGACGCCCGGGAGCAACTGCACACTTTTAACGATATCGACTTCACCTAATAAGGCAGGTATTTTTTTGATTTGTGCAATATTTAAATTATTGACACTCATTTCTACTTTGTCAACATTGTTGTCTTTCTTTTTACTCTTGATGGAAACCATTTCAAATGTTGCCACATTTTTACTTAATTCAATATTTTGAGTGATATTTTGAGTCACTTCCATACGTATGGATTTTGTTGCAAAACCAACAAAAGAGTAATTCACTGTATAAGATCCGGGCAAAAGTGATATGGAGTAAAAACCATAGGGATTGGATTGGGTGCCCATCTTCTGGTCTTCAATAGTAATATTGCAGCTTGTTAATGCTTCGCCATTGGCGGAATCTTTAATGTAACCGCTAATAGTTACTTTATTTTGGGCGGATAAACAATGGAAAGAAACAATGGAAAGAAACAAGAGTAAAAACTTTTTCATAAAAGGACTGCAATTCTAACCACTTTAAGTGCGGAATGTTTTAATATGAGATAAAATAATAGGATTCTTCGATTAAAAATAGATAACAAATAAAAAGTGATTTTTAGCTTATTTAACTCTTGCAAATGGCACTTCATTCAAAGAAGAAAAACGATTTTGCAAATAAAGGTAATGCCCTACTATCCCTATCATACCAGCATTGTCAGTACAATATTCAAAAGCTGGGATATAGGTGGCCCATTTATTTTTTTCACCCATTTTAATAAAATCACTCCTCAGCAAGCTATTAGCACTTACTCCACCTGCTATTCCTAATTGTGAAATATTGAGATCATTGGCAGCCCTTTCAAGGTTGCTCAGTAAGGTTTTTACTATGGTCTGCCTTATACTTGCGCATAAATCATTCAAATGATCCTTAATAAAATCAGGATTGTCCGCCTTGTTTTTTTGTAAAAAATAAAGAATGGATGTTTTTAACCCGCTAAAGCTGTAGTCATATCCAGCAAGTTTGGCAGCAGGGAATTTAAATGCATTAGGATTGCCTGTGCTGGCTAGTTGGTCTATTAATGGTCCTCCAGGATAGGGGAGCCCTAGCATTTTAGCGGCCTTGTCAAAAGCCTCTCCAGCTGCATCGTCAATTGTAGAAGCAATTATCTCCATTTCCAGGTAATCTTTTACTTTAATAATTTGTGTATGTCCGCCGGAGACCAGCAAACACAAAAATGGAAAAGTGGGAGGTTTTTCACTAAGGTAGAGTGCGCCTACATGTGCCTGAAGATGATTAACACCTATTGTAGGGATATCAAGGGCTATAGATAAACCTTTTGCAAACTGACTACCAACTAGGAGAGATCCTGTTAAACCGGGGCCTTGAGCATAAGTTATCGCATCAATTTCGGCAATGGTTTTTCCTGCTACTTTCAATGCCGAATCCACAACTGGCAATATATGTTGAAGATGGGCTCTGCTGGCCAGTTCAGGAATAACACCTCCATATATTTCATGTATTTTCTGTGTCGCTACAATATTGGCAAGCATTTTGCCATTATATAGGACAGCTGCCGCAGTATCATCACAGGATGTTTCTATCGCTAATATTAAGGGAGTGTCTGAATTTAATGGCATGGTGTTAATATTGACAATTTCATTGTAATTATATTTGCAGAAGCAAAAAAATCCGGGTGCTTGCAAAAATATCTAAAATAGCGCGTTTTATTTTACTATTGTTATTATTTAGCATAGGTCTACTGTACATTATTTTTAAAAGTCAGCCTGTACAGACTTGGTTGGTAAAAAAAGTAACCGCCTTTTTAAGTCAGGAATTGGGAACCAAAGTAAATGTTGGGGCGGTAGATATTGATTTTTTCAAAACAGCTGTCCTTGAAGATGTATACATAGAGGACCAACACCAAGATACATTATTCTATTTCAGGGCTATAAAAGTGGATTATAAGGAATATGATAATTTAAAGCGGATTATTAAACTGAATAAGCTGACCATTGAAGGTGGAAAAATTTTATTTGGAGAGCATAAAGGAGACAGCACAGGTAATTATGAATTTATTATTGATTATTTTGCCGGAGGACCGAGGGATCCGAATAAGCCGAAGCAAGTATGGACGATCTATAGTAAAAAAGTTAACCTTATGAATACGAGGTTCGATTATTTTAATCGCAATGATACCGCACCCGATTTTATGGACTTTAATTACAATGATATGAGTTTCATGAATATTAACGGGGAACTGGAGGATTTTTACTTGGTGGATGACTCCATGCATTTTCAGTCGAAACACATGGAATGTAAGGAGAAATGCGGTTTAGTTCTAACAGAATTTGCTGCAGATACTAAAATACATATGGGCGGACTTGAGTTTGATAAATTAATCCTACAAACCCCATACAGCAATATTGGGAATATGTTGGTAATGAAGTCTTCAGACTGGAAGGACTACAGCGACTTTAATGATAAAATATTAATGAAAGCCAATCTTAAGGATGCTATAATAGATTCGCGGGACCTGGCATATTTCAGTCATTATATCAAAAATTATAAAACCGCCATTTTTGCCACTGGGTATATGGAAGGCTACGTTGTGAAATTGAAAGGCAAGAATACAAAGTTAAAGTTATTTGATAATACGTCGTATGAAGGCGATTGGACCTTAACGGGTTTGCCAGACATAGACAATACGTTGATGGTATTTGATGTCAACAATTTTAGATCAAATTATAAGGATTTAAACGTTATTAGTTTAGGAAATATGCCTACTAACATGGCGACCTTGGGTACAATTGGCTATAAAGGCAACTTTTCAGGATATTATAATGATTTTGTAACTTTTGGGAA
>JBBQIF010000163.1:0-6860 GCA_038324665.1 Bacteroidia bacterium | reverse complement strand
AAGTAATTCTCAAGGGTATTTATTTCTTCCTGCAAGGTGATGGTTGCATTCCTTGAGTTGTCAAGAATTTGTCGCATCAATCGCGAAAACTTGGCCAGGTAATAGCGTGCTGCCTGTTCATTGTCTGTGCCTATTTGCGATTGTATGGAGTTGAGCGCATTGAAAATAAAGTGGGGATTCATTTGCAAGCGCAGTGCTTTTTGTTCCAATTCCAATACTTCTTTTTCCAATTGTATTTTTTGTTGTTCCCGCAATGCCTTTTTGCGGATTATTTTAATGCGCCACCTCACTGAAAAATAAATAATGGCCGACAATAACAAGATAAAAATGCTGATTACCCACCATCGCATCCAGAAAGGAGGGGTGATACTGAATTGGTAAACACTTGGTGTTTCATTCCATACCCCATCTTCATTAGAAGCTTTTACCAAGAAGGTATAATCACCATAAGGCAGGTTGGAATAAGTAACGGTTGTTTGCTTTGATATGGGTGACCAGTCTTTGTCAAAACCTTCCAGTTTCCATTGGTAATTTACAGCTTCCGGGTTACTGAAATTGATAGCTTTGAAATCAAAAGTAAGGTGATTCTTATCATAGGGAAGCACAATAGGTTCAACAATATTCCAATCTCCAACTGCGTTCTTGAATTGGGTTTTAGCTATTGGTTCATAAAACAAACGAATGTCTGTAATTGAAGTAATCGGCTCGTTCTCGTTTTTGAATTTATCAGCAGGGATATATTTGGTTAGACCATTAATCGTACCAAACCAGATAGTGCCATTGGCGTCGTTAAACACGGAATTCTGACAGGTTTCTATGCCGGTAAATCCCTCCCCCTTGCTGAAGTGTTTAATGCTTTCGGGTTTACTCACAGAATCGAGTTGAATGCAATCCAAACCTGTTTCTGAACCAATGAATAAATGGTTGAATTCATCGGCAGTTATTAAATAAATATTGGAGGATGTAAGACCGTTTTTATAATCATAAGCACTTACTTCGTGTTTGCCACTGTATAAAGAAATGGAGGCTATACCACTGCCTGCAGTACCTACCCATAAATAACCTTTTTTATCTTCGGTTATACAGCGAATACTATTCGCAGGTAAACCATTATTTGTATTGAAAGTTATCGAACTTACCTTGTCATCCAAGATCATGCCTATGCCATTGTTTTCTGTTCCATACCAAAGTTGCCCCTTTCTATCGTAGTACAGACACGAAACACGGTTGCTCAGTAAGCCATTGCTTGTCAGTAATTGAGTAATAGCAGTATCCTTTCCTGCTTTTGGCAACTTGAAAATACCAGTTCCCGCAGTGGCGATATAAATATTGCCATCCTTGTCTTTTACCATCGCTCGGATGTATTTTTTGTTCAATGCATTTACCGCTTTGAACCCTGAATCATTATATAAAAATAAACCTGTAGCTTCCGTGCCGAGATAAATATTCTTTTCGTTATCTTCTACGATGGCTTTTATCTTTGTATCAATAAAACCGTTTTCGGCATTGAATACTTTAAATTTACCACTGTCTAAAATAGAAAGCCCTTTATCCGAGGTGCCGATTAATAATCTTTGCTTGCTGTCGCGATAAATACTGTAAATGAAATTGCCTCCCAAGCCCGAACTCTTATCGTAAGTAGTGAATTCCTTCCCTGAATAATTGCAAACTCCGCCTCCCGAAGTACCAAACCAGTAATTACCACTTTTATCCTGCAATATGCAGCGCACATGGTTATTGCTCAAACCTTCATTTTCCCTTAGCCAAGTAATAGAGTTGGTCAATGGGTTATATTGACAAACTCCTTTATACAGGGTCGCAAAAAAAACATTCTTATTTTTATCAAAACAGATATCAAACACACTTTGCTTTTCCAATTCTGGGAAGTTGCCGGGGCGAAAAAAACTATCGTTTTGATAGATGTACGGCCCATCATTATAGGTGCCAATCCAGAGTCCGCCATTAGCGTGTTCTTCAATCGCATTGATTGAATTCTTAATGAATTTATTGTTCCTGAATAATTTCTGTTGACTAAATTTTCCTTCACTTTCAATAATCTTTGAAAGGCCCATTACATTGCCATACCAAACATTATCATATTTGTCAATGCAAATTGTATTTATGAGAGAAATCTTGTCTTTAAGTAAGTGTGTTATATTTTTAAAATTGCCATTTTCAAATAATAAAACCCCGTAATTGGTGGCCAACCAAAGTCTTCCTTTTTTATCAAAGGCAATATCAAGTACAGACATTTGAGATGAATCCCCGGTGATGGAATAATTTTTAAACTTTAGGCCATTGTAATGAGAAAGTCCATTGTTGGTGCCAATCCATAAATTATGATGGCTATCTTCCTTAATACAAAAAATATAATTATTGCAAAGGCCTTCTTTAATCGTATAAGTTTTAAAATTGGTGCCATCAAAGCGGGTGATACCTCCTCCACGAGTGCCCATCCATAAGTACCCGCGCGTATCCTGAAGCAAACTATAGACCTGAGATTGTGCTACACCTTCTTTTACTGAATAATTCTTGAAATTATATTGCTGAGCTTTTGATACAAAACTGTAAAAAACAAAGCATGCAAGGAATAATAGTTTGATAGTGTTCAATTGGCAATTTCGATTAATCAAAGGTAAAAAACATTTTCGGTTAAATACCATGCGAATAATAAAATGCCAGAAATACCTTGTTTTAATGGTTGTATTTTGTAATGGTAAAGGAAATGAAAGCCATAAGCGAAATATTTGTATGTATCCTAACCCCATCGGGGTTAAATGTCGGTTACCCCGGGCTTCAGCCCGAGAAACCAAACAGACATGAAAATTGTTTGGCGACTTATTTGCCTTCCCAGCAAATAAGATGACAAACAATAGCCGCACCCGTAACCCAAAAGTATAATCATGAAAAAATCCCTAAAAAAATATAAAAGCAAAGTCAAATGGTTCTCCTTGCTTTGTTTGCTGATATTTATAACCTGGTACATCCAATCCCTCCCCGAAAAATTGTTCAATGACCCAACAGCAACCGTTATTTTAGATAAGCAAGGCACCTTGCTTGGCGCCAAGATCGCGGATGATGGTCAGTGGCGTTTTGCCGCAGGAGACAGTATTTCCCGAAAATTTGAGCAATGCATCTTGCAGTTCGAAGACCGCAATTTCTACGACCATCCCGGTGTTAGTGTGAAAGGTATTGGCCGGTCTGTTGTGCAGAATATAAAACGCGGAAAGATAGTGAGCGGAGGAAGTACCATTACCATGCAATTGGTAAGGATTATGAAGAAAAACCCAAAGCGCACTTTCAGTGAAAAAATATTGGAGATGGTTTTGGCCACAAGGATGGAGATAAGGTATTCAAAAAAGGAGATCCTCGGCTATTACAGCGCCAATGCCCCCTTCGGCAATAATGTGGTAGGACTAGAAGCAGCGAGTTGGCGATATTTTGGCCGAGGCGTGCATCATCTGAGTTGGGCAGAAAGCGCGACATTGGCCGTTTTGCCAAACGCTCCCGGATTAATCTATCCTGGCAAGAACCATGAGCGACTTTTGGCTAAACGCGACCGTTTGTTGAAGCGATTACACGATGTCAATATTATTGACGAAACTACCTATCAATTGGCTTTAAGCGAGGCATTACCGGAAAAGCCATTAGCATTGCCCCAATCGGCGAAACATTTATTGAACAGGTTGATCAAAGAGGGGTATAAGGGCCAGACTATTTGTAGTTCCATTGATGCGGTATTGCAAGAAAAAGCGGTGAATATTTTGCAACAGCACAGTTTACAATTACAGGAAAACAAAATTTTCAATGGGGCTGTAATTATTACTTCGGTTAAAACAGGGAAAGTATTGGCTTATGTTGGCAATACCTCCTCCGAAGATGCCGATCAGGGCTGCAGTGTAGATTGCATTGTGGCGGCAAGGAGTTCCGGCAGTATTTTAAAACCTTTTTTATATGCCAAGGCGATGGAAGATGGTGTTATCAATCCTAAAACTTTATTACTGGATGTGCCTACGCATTTCGGCAGTTTTTCACCCAAGAATTTCAGCATGCAATACGATGGTGCATTGCCTGCAAACCAAGCCTTGTCAAGGAGTCTTAATATTCCATTTGTGCGTTTACTAAATGAATACGGGTTGGAAAAATTCCACAATGAGTTGAAAAAATCGGGTATCACTACCTTGCAAAAACCAGCAAGACATTACGGGCTTTCACTGATTCTGGGCGGGGCAGAGGTGAAGCTTTGGGATTTGAATAAAGCTTACACGGCCATGGCCCAGACCCTTGAAATGAATAAAATAAAAGGGGTAAGTTTTATTCAGAATAAAGATGAAGTAAACAAAATAAGAGCCATTAACAAGGCTTGCATTTATACGACATTCGAAGCCATGGTGGAAGTGAATCGACCCGATGAGGATGGCAACTGGAAGGCATTTTCGGAATCACAGAAAATAGCATGGAAAACAGGTACTAGTTTTGGTTTCAGAGATGCGTGGGCTGTAGGTGTTACACCGGAGTATGTCATCAGTGTATGGGTGGGGAACGCCGATGGGGAGGGCCGCCCTGGTCTGACAGGCATCAAAGCAGCAGCACCTATACTATTTAGTTTGTTCCGGCAGGTGCCCAAAGCAGGACATTGGTTTACCAAACCTCTTGCGTATATGAATGAAATTAAAATATGCCGTGAGAGCGGTTGCCGTGCCGGTGAATTATGCGAACATGCCGATTTGGTTATGGTACCTTCAACCTGCTTGCGAACTACAGTATGCCCCTATCACCAGTTGGTTCATTTGAATAAAAAAAGTTTGAAAAGGGTGGATGCCGATTGTGAAAATCCATTTAATATTTTGCATACCGCTTGGTTTATTTTAGCACCGGGCATAGAAAAATATTACAAATTCAATCACCCTGAATATAAAGTACTGCCTGAGTTCAAATCCGAATGCATGGCTAAATTATCCGACCGATCCATGACCCTGGTTTATCCCAAACCAAACAGTAAAATTTACATACCGATAGAAATTGACGGCAATATCGGTAAAACTATTTTTGAGGCCATACACCGCAATAACGCCATTAAAATATACTGGCACCTTGATGATGAATATATAGGAGAGACAAAGGAGATCCACCAATTGGCGCTGAACCCATCTGTTGGATTACATACCTTATTATTAATGGATGAGAATGGTATTTCGCAACAGGTAAAGTTTGAGTTGGTGGGGAAGTAATTGTAATGAAAAATGCAGGTTATGTCTTATTCGTTATTTTCATAAGTTGCAATGCTAATACTAAGAAAGAAAAATTAAAGACCAATGACACTTTGGTCAATGAAAATAAACCGACTCATGTTCCGTTTGTTTATCAACCTGATTCATTGGAACGGGCTTATATGGATGGAAAATATTTTTTTAAAGAGTATATCAGGCTAAAACCTGATTTGAATACATTTATCAGGATAGATTCAGACTATGTGGCTAATTATGTAACCAATTTAGAAACAAAAAAATTATTCTTCAACACCGCTGTACTTACCCCCGGGAACAGGGAGTCCTATTATAAAACGATGATAGCCGGTTTACGTGAAAGTGACCTCCGGATACATCGGATAGTTTGGAAAATAAAAGAAGTACAGGAGCAGGCAGAGGGTTCTGATGGAGGAATGTTTACTGTTGTAACATGGTTGTACAGACCGGATAAGGAATGTCTCAATTATCTTATTGATGTTAAAAGGGATTATTACTGGCGCCTTGGGGCTTGTTCTCCTGTTCTCCGTCTTGAGGTCGGCCCTATAGGCAAGGTTTATATCATTGATGCTTTAAGCCAGGATATTTTACCGTTAAAATAATGGAGGAAGTTTCAAATGAAGGGGAATAATTAAACTAAATGGAGGTGTTTGGTTTAGCCGTTGCTTTCCGTAGTAAAGAAGGAAAACAGAATATACTATTGGTACTTATTGTTCTGGATGCCATACAAGGTTACTTACATTAGAGTTGTACAAGCCATTTAAGTATAATAATCATGAATTTACCTAAAATGTTAAACTCATGCCTATATTTGACCTTGAAATAAAACATGAAACGTCTTTTTATAATATTAATTTTACTTGTTATTTCTAAACCATCTTTAGCTCAAAATGAATCCCTATTGCCATTATTCGATCAGGCTAAAGACTATTTCGTACCGGCATTCACAGGTGATAAAGGAAAGACATCTGCTTATGCTATAGGCGGATATCAGTATTTCTCAACTCTTGGCAATCATGGCTATGAACATAAAACTAAAACCAGTTTTAATATTGATTTCTCAAGCCCGTTTTATACAAAGGGCAAGCATCGTTTAAGTGCAGGTGCTTTTTATTCTTATCAACAAAACAATAATCTTAGATTTTCAATTATTAGCCGAAATAACATTAGGGCCAATTTTGCTTATAGTTATAAAAGTAACAGGGGTACATTCTCAATCGGGACTTTCTTCGACCATAATAGTATGATAACAGATCTAAGCACTATACAACCAGGTTATAACAAAAGTGCCAATTTTTTCAATTCGGGTTTGGGGATTGCTTACCGGTCCAAAAATGAAATCTTTTATTGCGGTGCTTCAGTCAATAATATTTTCGAACATGTTCTTAAAACAAAAATCAATAACTCAAATTATGTCTATTATACCATTACAAGGGATTATTATTTCAATTCCGGTATTGATTTACCTGTTAGTAAAAGTATTATCCTAAGCCCGTCTATTAATATCTGGTATAACACCATTACAATAATTAATGCAAATGCCATTGAACAATACAAAAATAAATACTTGTTTGGGCTTCAGTATATGTCCATTTATGATATTGGAGGTTTAAG
>JBBQIF010000162.1:0-6868 GCA_038324665.1 Bacteroidia bacterium | reverse complement strand
AGGTCCAGCGATTTTAACACTAATCCTGCTCCTTGCTGCATCAGTTTATCATGCAGGGTCAGGAAATTATCATTTGGCAGGATTTCAGTTTTTTCCTGTAATAGGATACTCCCGGTATCAATTTCATGTTTCAGAAAAAAGGTGGTCACCCCAGTTTGTTTCTCTCCGTTCATAATCGTACGGTTAATAGGTGCTGCACCTCGGTAATTCGGCAAATAACTAGCATGCAAGTTAAAAGTACCTAATGTTGGCATATTCCATACTTTTTCCGGCAACATTCTAAAGGCAATAACTATTTGCAGATCGGCTCGCAGAGATTTTAATTGCTCAATAAACTCATCTCCTTTCAAATTTGCCGGTTGAAGCAGGTTCAATCCTTCAGATAGAGCGTATTTTTTAACAGCGCTCTGTTGCAATTCATAACTGCGACCAGCAGGTTTATCTGGTGCAGTAACTATGCCCACCACATTAAAACCATTGTCAATAATAGCTTTAAGGGATGCAACAGCAAAATCGGGGGTGCCGAAAAAAATAATTCTAAGGTCTTGTTTATTTCGCATTTAATATGTTTCAAAATAAAACATAATATTTTACAAAATTATGTTTAAAATTGTAATGCCATATTTCCAAGTAATTCTATGCAGCTCAAAATAATTGTTTTTATACTCACAGCCTGGTTCATTTCATCATCTGCAACTTATGATTACAGTTTTCAGGTGGCTAAAATAAAATATAAAGGCGGTGGCGATTGGTATGCTAATAAAACGGCTCTTCCCAATTTGGCTAACTTTTGTAACCAGAATATTAAAACCAATATAAATCCTGTTGAAGCAACAGTAGATATTGGCTCTCCTGAATTGTTCAATTACCCTTGGGCTTATCTCACAGGTCACGGTAATGTTATTTTTAGTGATGCAGAAGCAGGCAACCTCAGAAAATATCTTATTTCAGGTGGTTTTTTATTGATTGATGACAATTATGGTTTAAAGCCATTTATTGTTCCCCAAATGAAAAAAGTATTTCCGGAATTGGATTTTATAGAACTGCCTTTTTCCCATCCTATCTATCATCAAACCTATCAGTTCAATGCCGGTTTACCTAAAATACATGAACATGAAGGCAAACCCGCCCAAGGATTTGGCTTATTATATGAAGGCAGGCTCATTTGCTTTTTCACCTACGAGTGCGACCTTGGCAATGGTTGGGAAGACCAATCTGTTTACAATGATCCTGAAGAAAAAAGACTACAGGCCTTAAAAATGGGTGCTAATATTATACAATACGCCTTTAACAGATAGGATTTATTTAATGGAGGGTAAACTTAAATTGGTAGTTATTTACAATCCTTTTTCAGGCAGGAGAAAGACAAAACATTTACCGCAATTGGTGCAACATCTTCTTAAAGATTCCAAATACAATTCCTTTGTATGGCCAACAGAAAAGGCTAGCGATGTAACCTTATTAACCGAAAAAGCCATTAGGGAAAAAGCCGATGTTGTGGTGGCAGCCGGTGGCGATGGCACTATCAACCAAGTGGCTTCTCGACTAGTAAATACTGGTATTACCCTTGGCATTATACCATTGGGTTCTGGCAATGGATTTGCAAGGCATTTCAAAATCCCTTTGCAAACAGAAAAAGCCATTACCCTTTTAACCTCTGCTAAAGCAAAAGAAATTGATACTGTATGGATTAATAAACATTGCATGGTGAATGTTGGTGGTATAGGGTTCGATGCGCATATCAGCAGCCTTTTTGCCAATAATAAGAAAAGAGGATTGCAGGGTTATGTAAAAACAATTGTAAAACAGTTGGGTTATAAAAGTGAAGCTTATAAAATTTTCCGCAATGATGAACTCTTATGGGAGGGCAAAGCATTTATGATCAGCATTGCCAATGCCACGCAGTGGGGCAATAATGTAAAAGTACATGCAGGGGCATTGCCGGATGATGGACTTATGAACCTCGTAGTTTTAAAAAAATTCTCAACCTTCGAACTCCCTCTGATCCTTTCAAGTGTATTGAATGGCAAATTACACCTCAGCAAAAAAGCCATCGTTTATAGCGGCTCCGATTTCATGATAGAGCGCCTAAAAGAAGGCAGCGTGCATGCCGATGGAGAACCACTTTGGTTGGGCAAACAAATCAATATCAATATAGCACCTTTAAGTTTAAAAATTTTGAGTAATGAGTAACAAAAAAATAAAACGCGACAATGGCGGCATGATTTACAGCACCGATTCCAGCTTTGAATTCCACAATGAAAATGAAGAAACTGAAACCTTGCCTCCCCAGCAACAAAAGCTAATCATCCGTCTTGAAACAAAACAGCGTGGCGGCAAAAAAGCGACCCTTGTAGCCGGCTTTATTGGCAAGGCAATTGACCTCGAAGCACTAGCAAAAAAAATAAAGAACCATTGCGGCACCGGTGGTAGTGTAACGGAAGGCGAGATACTTATACAAGGCGAACAAGTGCAAAAGGTGAAGGCCTTTGTTCAGGGTTTGGGGTATAAGACGAATAATATTTAATTTGATGATTTGATGATTAATTAAAACCTGACTTTACTATCCTTAGTCATGAAATCGCAGAACACAATTTCACTAAGTTCGGAAACCTCTCTGGTTTAGGTATTTGAGGATCCTTCTTCCTATTACTCAGCTGTTGGCAAAAAGGGAGAGCTGGCAGCCTTCGACAAGCTCAGTCTGACCTTGGGAGAGTTGGCATTGGGAAAATTAGCAATTGGCAAATGAAACAGCAGGCAGCCTTCGACAAGCTCAGTCTGACCTTGGGAGAGTTGGCATAGGAAAACTGCACTTTATGAATCCCGCAGGGATGCTATATCGGCAACAAACAAGCATCAACATCCTCCCAAGAATCCCGTAGGGATGGCATGTCGCTACAGTAGCGCAATTCGCCATCACATCCTTACCCGTCAATCAATCCCGTAGGGATGCTATATCGGCAACAAACAAGCATCAACATCCTCCCAAGAATCCCGTAGGGATGGCATAGTATTATTAAGGTTTTCACTTTCACATCAGTTTAATAGGTCTTCTTTATTGGTGAACCAATTCTCAGGCAAAAAAGAATGAAAGGCAAAATTAGAGGAAAGTCATTTTTATATCCTTTTTAATCACCTAATTTTGAGTATCAATTCATAATAATAATTATATCAATGGAAGAAAATTATTGGAAATTTTTAAAGTTGCATGACAGAATATTTTGGACGGCTGTATACAAAAATGAACGTATGCAAGGGTTGAACGACCTTAAAATTTGTATTGATAATTACGGATTCATTGTAGATTTTCATTTCTTTTCAGATCTTGCCGTAAGCATGGAGATCGCTATAGAAGAAAGAAAAGTGAACCCATTGTATATGGCATTGGCTCAATTAATAAGTCTTTCTAAATTTAAAGTCCCAGATTCAGAAAGTGCCAAGGAACGCACTGTAATGTTGAATGTAACCTTTACTAAAGGCACTGGTAATTTGAAAGTGGAAGTGTTGAAAGTGCCAGGTTAATAAAACTAACCTTCAAATACTTTCGTTCCAACCCTAATCATATTACTGCCACAAGCAATTGCCAAAAGGTAATCATTGCTCATGCCCATAGATATTGTTTCGAAATCGGGTAAATTATAATTGCTTTTTATTTCATCAAACAAAGTTTTAAGTGTCTTGAATTCATGCTCCACCTGCACATTATCTGCCGTTAAAGTAGCCATGCCCATTAAGCCTGTAATTCTTATATTGGGTAATGCAGTTAAGATATCAGGCTTCAATAAATCAAGGCATTCTTGCCTGCTTAAACCGAATTTCGTTTCTTCTTGTGCAATATAAATCTGCAAAAGACAATTGATGATTCTGTTATTCTTAATTGCCTGCTTATTTATTTCCTGTAATAATCTTAAACTATCTACACTTTGTATGGTATGGATGAAAGATGTAATGTATTTTACCTTATTTGTTTGCAAATGTCCAATTAAATGCCATTCAATGTCTTTAGGCAGGGCCTCATATCTCTCCAGTAATGCTTGCACCTTGTTTTCAGCAAACACTCGGTGACCGGTGGTATAGGCTGCCTCAATTTCAGCCAGACTTCTGAATTTGGAAACAATTACCAGTTTTACATTTTGGTCTGCTTCTTGTTTAATATGGTTTATGTTTTCAGCAATCATTACATTTGCAAAAGTAATGCAGAACAAAGTTTTAATTATTATTTTCTTAACACTATTCCTAATCATGGGATGCCGTAAAAAACATCCCGAAGTCACCAATAAGCCAGACTGGGTGATAGAAGAAAAGAAAATGGTGGCTATTATCGTTGACTTACAAATTATAAGTGCAAGTACCTACACTCAAAATTCTGGTTTGCCACGTAACAAGGCTAAAGACTGGTTTTTTGTTATGAATAAGTATCATGTAGAAGATAGTATTTTTCGTAAAAGTCAGGACTATTATTGTAAATATCCTAAGGTATTGGAAGGCATTTATGAACAGGTGATAGATAACCTAAGTGAAATGCAGGCCATCAATGTGGAGAATGTTGGTTTAGTAGATACCCTTATTTCAAGGGAAGTAGTTCACTAATAGAAGTTTGCAACATTGCAGATGGCAAAGATTATCAATCCCATTTTTATTTTTGTAAGCTAATACCAACTTTTTTGTCCATTAACCCGATATTACTAAAAAACCAAATTGCCAATTGCATAATTGCCAATTATTGTTTTTGTTATTTGTTTTCAATTGCAACAATACTGCTTCGCGGTGCCAACTTGTTTTAAAGATTCTGCATGAAATAATCGGTAATCTTTTGCAATAAATGCACCCTGTCCTTACCAGTAACATTGTGCTTATGGCCGGGATATACGAAATAATCGAGATTCGTATTGACATTGTCCACTGCTGCTTTGCAATATAATAAACTATGTTGCCACAATACAACATCATCATCGCATCCGTGTATCATCAATAATTTATCTTCCAGATTGTCAATGTACTTCAGTAGGTTAGCATTTGCATAGCCTTCAGGGTTCTCTTGGGGTGTATCCATGTAACGTTCGGTGTACATTATTTCATAGAGCTTCCAGTCGATTACAGGGCCACCAGCTACACCTACCTGAAATGTACCTGGCATACGGGTCATCATGGATGTTGTCATAAATCCACCGTAACTCCAACCATGCACTCCCATCCTGTCTGCATTGACATAAGGCAGATTTTTAAGGTAATTAATACCTGCCATCTGATCTTCCATTTCAAGTGTTCCCAATTGCTTGAAGGTGGCGCTTTCAAATTCATGTCCACGGTTAGAGGAGCCTCTGTTATCTAGGGTAAATACGATATAACCCATTTGGGCCATTAATTGCATCCACAAATTACTACCTGCAAGCCAAGAATTGGTGACCATTTGTGCATGCGGACCACCATACACATAAACCACCACAGGATATTTTTTTGTCTTGTCAAAATCTGGAGGAGTAATCATCCGACAATGCAAAACATTGCCATTGCTTACAATCGGAAAGATACTAGTTTCTCCCAATTTGAATTCTAAAAGTGGATTTGGGGCATCCAAAACCACACGCGGTATATTGTCTTTTTTTGTATTGAATAAGGATATTTTCCGCGCAATCATTGTACTGTTCAAAGAATTGATAAGATAAGTACCCTGTTTATTCATCATACCAATGTTGGTACCCTGCTCAACTGATAGCTTCTTAAAATTGGTACCATCCATTCCAACACTGTAAACGTGTCTTTCAAGCGGACTCTCTTTCGTACTTTCGAAAAATACATTTTCCCCCTTATCGTCCACTCCTAGCAAATTTGTAACCATCCATTTACCTTGCGTTAATTGCCGTAATAGTTTTCCATTGGTATTGTATAAATACAAATGGTTATAACCATCCTTTTCACTTTGCCATATAAACCTTTCAGACTCACCCGGTATAAAATAAAGTGGATGTTGTGGTTCTATATATTTATCATCCCGCTCCTCAAACAGCGTAATATCCATAAATCCTTTATTGGCATTATATCGGTTCAGGAACATTTGATTCTGCCCGCGGTTTACAATTGCAACATAAACAAAATCTTCATCCGGACTCCAGGAAATATTCGTTAAATACTGTTCCTTAGGTTCACCAGTTTCCAGATAGATAATTCTTTCATTCCTGACATCATATACACCAACAGTAACATGATGGCTTTTGGCACCGGCAGTTGGATATTTAATGGTTTTGGTAGTTGCAGGAATTGTATTGTTATCATATATTGCATAATCGGTTACCATGCTTTCATCCATTCTATAAAAGGCCAGTTTATTGCCCTTAGGGCTCCAGAAAAAACCTTTGGTAATACCAAACTCACTGCGGTGAACACTCTGTCCATAGACTATCCCCTTGCCCCCGTCGGTAGTAATCTGCTTCAGCCCTTCTGATGTGGCTATAAAAATATTATCATTAAAAATAAAGGCGAGGTAATTCCTCGCAACCTCATACTCCCCAAACTCACCTTTTTCATTGATAGTGAGTAATTCTCTGAAAGATTGAGATGAAGTATTGAAATTAAGATATTTGGTACCCAATTGTATTTTGAAATTATCATTATCAATCCACTGTATTGAAGGTACATTCTTAAAAGATGCCTTAGGGTCAATCACTTTAATTGCTTCATTCAATATGGCAAGTGTAATACTAGAATCCACCTTCTCCGTTTCTGCTTCTGTTATCACAATTCTGGCACTGTTACCAATTGTTGAATAACTGTATTTAAATCCTCCGGGCAACCATTGTAACTGGTTCAAGGTTTTTGCTCTCAGTGATTGCTTTGTATTTTTGTCTATCATCATAGCAGCTTCTTCCAT
>JBBQIF010000161.1:0-6939 GCA_038324665.1 Bacteroidia bacterium | reverse complement strand
AATAAAATCAACGTGATGAAAAAAATATCGCGTGATTTTCCAACTTCACCATATATCCCAGATGCCATTTTTGAAACAGCTACGGAATACAACGAGTTAAATAATTATTCTGAAGCAGAGAGGCAGTTCAAATACTTAATTGATGATTATCCCAACAGCCAATACGTAAAAAGGTGTCACATGTCGCTGGGTCAGATTTATTTTGATCAGGGCAAATATCAGGATGCTTTAGATGAATATAAATTTGTTGCCAAAACATATCCAGGAACACCAGAGGCTTCAAAAGCCATAAAAGATGCGGAAGCGGTTCATAAGAAATTAGGAACCATCAAAGAATATATTGATTGGGTAAAAACTGTTCCAAATGCCAACATCAGTACCAGCAGGGAGGATTCCTTATATTATGATGCCGCATATAAGAAATACCTTAAGGATGATTACGTAAAAGCTTCCAAGGATTTTGAAGATTATTTGAATAATTTTGGTGAAGGTTTCTTTAAACTGAATGCACATTACTACCTTGCCCTTTCATATCTTGAATTAGACATGGTAGAAAAATCAATTCCACATTTGAAATATGTGGCAGAAGCCCAAAACTCTGAATTCAAGGAAGACGCAATCTACCGTTTATGTAATTATTACCAGCTAAAAAATGATTGTGACAATGGTATTGTTTATTATGAATTGCTCGAAAAATTCAGCAACAGCAATGTATCCATGAAGAAAGCCCTTTTCGGTCAGCTAAAATGTAATAACAAATTAGGCAATCGCGACAAGGCCAAAACCAAGGCAGAGCAATTGCTGAAATACGACCAACTGAGTAATGAAGAAAAAGGCGAAAGCAACAATACCCTTGCTAAATATTACCTGCAAGATAGTTTGTATAAAGTGGCGAAAACCTACTTCAGTAAAACACTAAAAAGCAACCAGGATGTTTATGGTGCAGAAGCCAAATATTATGAGGCATACATGCGATACATGCAGGACAGTTTAGATAAATGCAGGAAAAGCATTATGGAGTTCAATAACCAGTTTGCCAACTATGATTACTGGTTAGGTAAAACCTTTATTCTATTATCCGATTATTATATTAAGAAGGGTGACAAATTCCAGGCGAAGGCTACACTCAATAGTGTAATCGAAAACTTTAAGGATGCAGAGATACTTGCAATAGCCAGAAAAAAACTTGAGGCCCTTGAGCCAAAAGCGCCCAAAAACAACCTGGATGGCGGAGGTGAGTAATCATTTTAAAAAAACCGCAAAGCCGCATTGATGCCTTATCACAAACATTAAGAGTCAATAATAATTCTTACATTTGAAAGTTTATTTGGAATGCCCGGATGGCGAAATTGGTAAACGTTGCGGTCTCAGAAGCCGTTGTAGCAATACTTGAGAGTTCGAGTCTCTCTTCGGGCACCATGAAGTAGAAAAAGTCCTATTTAACCTTAGGTTTTTTTTATGAAATTTTATGAAGGATTTTTACACTTCATTTCACGCAGGAGTTGAAAAAATCGCAGTTTAGGATCATAACTTTTTTATTACCTGCCCCCTTCGACTCCGCTCAGGAGGCTAAAAGTTTAAATAAAATATTTGCAAAATTAAGGAAGATAGATATTTTTACACCTAAGTACTCTGAGCGAAGTCGAAGGGTACGATTGATTGAGGGTAAGCCTAACTTATCTCCTCTCCAGATTCGTTCAGAATGGCAAAATTGGTGAGGTGGGTATTGTTATCCTCTACTATTTTCACCCATTTTTTGTATTTGCTGTACCATTTCCAGCGTATGCTGTTAAAACCACCTTTGGTAAGGTAGGCCTTTATTATCGGATTCACCTTTAACTTAAGGCTCTTTGTATTTTGTGTTGCCCATAAATGAGCCAACTTTTCTTCTATATTATCACTGAGCAACATGCTCGAAACCACCACACCTGTTCCATTACAACTTGGACAAAGCTCCGAAGTAATAATATTCATTTCCGGTCGCACACGTTCTCTGGTAACCTGTATAAGTCCAAATTTGCTCATAGGCAGAATATTATGGCGCGAGCGGTCAGGCTTCATGGCATTTGTGAGAGAATCATATAATTCTTTCCTAGCCGTTGGACTTTTTAAGTCTATAAAATCTATCACGATGATACCGCCAAGATCCCTTAACCTCAATTGTCGGGCAATCTCTCTAGTAGATTCCATGTTAATCTTCAATGCATTCTCCTGCTGGCTGTTCGCATCAGTAGTCTTTCTGCCACTGTTCACATCAATTACGTGCATAGCTTCAGTATGCTCAATAATCAGGTAAGCCCCGTTGCTGAACATCACATTCTTGCCAAAAGAAGATTTGATTTGTTTATCTATGCCAAAATGTTGGAAAATTGGTGTTTTGTTGCTGTATGTTTTAACGATGTTTTCCCTTCCTTGGGCAATCCTACCAACATATTCCTTAATAGTATTGGCATATTCAATATCATTAATGTGGATGGCACTAAAATCGTCATTTAGCAAATCTCTTAACAGGGCCTCGGTCCTTGAAATTTCTCCCAGCACCTTGAATGGCGCTTTGGCATTGCGGGTAGCCGTCACCATATTGTCCCAATGCGCAATCAGACCTTTTAAATCTGCTTCAATTTCTTCAATCCCCGCTTCTTCGGCAACAGTCCTTATGATGATACCAAAATTTTTCGGTCTTATGGTATCTGTTAACTGTTTTAACCTTTTACGGTGAACGGGATCATCTATTTTTTTGGATATGGCAGTGGTTTTACCAAAAGGCACTAATACGGAAAACCTGCCGGCAAATGAAATATCAGTAGTAATTCTAGGTCCCTTGTTAGCAATTGGTTCTTTAAAAATCTGAACCAGAATCTCATCTCCCTTTTTTAAAATATCACTGATTTTACCGGTTTTTACAATTTCTTCCTCTAATGTAAATTCCTCAAGGCTGCCCTTTTTAAGACCGCCTTGGGTAATAATTTTAGTTAATTTAAGGATAGATTTAAAATTCGCACCTAAATCGGTGTAATGCAAAAACGCATCCCTTTCATGCCCAACATCCAAAAATGCGGCATTAAGATTTGGCATTATCTTTTTAACCTTACCTAAATAAACATCACCTATCTGAAAAGAAGAGACCGAATCTTCTTTCATCAATTCAACTAACTGTTTATTAAAAAGTAGGGCTACATCAATCCCACCAGCGTTACGATCTATAACAAGCTCATTCACAGTGCCTAGTAGTTAAAAGCCGAAATTATTTTTTCTTGTGGCGATTTTTTCTCAACCTTTTTTTGCGCTTGTGAGTGGCAATTTTATGTCTTTTTCTTTTTTTTCCGCTTGGCATAATTTCTTTGTTATTATATAAATTTATTTTAGGCTTTGAGCCTTATCAGCCCAAAGTTTCGCTTCTTTTTCGTTCCCCATCATCTTGTAAATCTCACTTAACTCAGTATAATTTTCAGAGTTTTGGGGTTGCAAAGATACTAATTTTTTGAATCTTTCAATAGCTTTTTCATATTGTTGTGTTTCAATTGCTAATTTACCCAAATAAAACAATGCATCCGTATT
Source organism: Bacteroidia bacterium (assembly GCA_038324665.1). Taxonomy (GTDB): domain Bacteria; phylum Bacteroidota; class Bacteroidia; order NS11-12g; family UBA955; genus JABMMZ01. Next base: position 3,381 of record JBBQIF010000161.1, on the reverse strand, counting down.
ATCCGGCTCTGCTTTATTGACTTCCAACAACAATTTAGCAGGCCTCATTAAATCCATAGGATTCTCCGGTGGCATAACGTCGTACACATTTTTCGTGCAAATTGCTAAATCAACCTTCGCTGCATAATTCTTAGGATTTATAGCTACACTTTTTTCTAGGTTTGCTTTCGCCTTTTTAACGAACATAAACTCATTTTCAGGTTTTTCATGTGAATAGGTTTCCATTAAAAAATACCTGGCGCTTTGAAAATATCTAAAATCAGAGTTTAACATACTTGCCAGCCTTTCAGCCAACACACCAGCATAGGCATATTGCTTCATCGTATCCAATAGCTCAATTGCCATTGAAATCCTTAAGGTATCTGTGGAAGTTAGAATATCGGGCTTAACCACATCGGTTGAGGAACCTATATTCTTTAAAAATGAACTAAACTGTTCGGAAGTCTGCTTTTGGGTTTCCTGCATCCTTGCCTCTTCCATTTTTTTAAAATCAATAGTAGCCTCCCTTTTTTTCCAACCTTTCATGGAAAGCCAAACCACCAATAAAAGAAAAGCAACCAAAAAGGTTGCTTTAATCATAATTAATTTCATTTTGCAAATCTAAGGTTCTATTTCTTCTTTTTTAGGCACAAAGTCTGAAGGAACGTTTTTCTTTATTTTTTCTAAAAATACCTTTGAAGGTTTGAATTTAGGAATAAAGTGTTCATCAATCACTAAAGCGGTGTTTTTTGAAATGTTACGGGCTACTTTTCTAGCTCTTTTTTTCAAAATAAAACTACCGAAACCCCTAAAATAGAGATTTTCGCCTTTAGCCATGTTGTTCTTAACGATTTTAAAAAAAGATTCAATAGATTCTGATATCATAACCTTGTCAATACCAGTCTTCTCTGCGATTTCGTTTACTACTTCTGCTTTTGTCATACTTAAATGTTGTTTATTTGAATGTTAAATAGATAGTCTATAATTGTGATAACACACTATGAATCAAATTGTTTTAGAAATTTTAAATTGGTACAAAAATAATTATAGGAACCTACCGTGGAGAAATACCGATGACCCTTATAAAATATGGCTTTCAGAGATAATTTTGCAACAAACTCAGGTTAAACAAGGACTGGATTATTATTCGAAATTTATTGAGAACTTCCCCACAGTCAAGCACTTGGCCCTGGCAAATGAGGAAGAAGTTTTAAAATTATGGCAGGGTTTGGGATATTATAGTAGAGCGAGAAACTTACATAAAACTGCAGGCATCATCTTAAATGAGTACAAAGGAGAATTTCCAGATAACTATTCCGACCTATTAAAACTACCTGGAATCGGCGATTATACTGCCTCTGCTATTGCCTCATTTGCCTTTAATAAACCATATCCTGTACTTGATGGCAATGTTTTTCGCTTTATTTCAAGATTATTTAATATCCATCTTGCCATTGATGAACAGGAAAACCGTAAAACATTTATGGCTATTCTATATGAAATGATAGAAGAGCACAATCCAGCTTTATTTAATAATGCCATGATGGAAATGGGGGCAATAATCTGCAAGCCTAATAATCCCGATTGCAGTAATTGTGCAGTTTCACGCTATTGTCAAGCCTTAAAACTAGGTAAAGTTAACAGTTTACCGATAAAAGTTAAAAAGACTAAAATAAAAACCCGTTACATGAATTTTATTTTAATTGAATACAAGAAAGGATTTTATTTAGAAAAAAGGACCAGTAAGGATATATGGCAAAACCTTTTTCAATTACCACTTATTGAAACAAAGTCAATGACAGACATTTCGGGGATAAAAGAAGTTATGAAAACTATTATGAACACTAAAGAAACATTCAGAATTGTACAACAATTTAAGGTGAAACATCTGCTTACCCATCAGGTATTAGAAGCCGAATTCTGGTCGGTTAAATTAAAAAATGAACCGGTGTTTACAAATAAAAAAATGGTTTATACCAATTGGTCGGAATATAAAAACTACCCTATACCCAAATTGATAGAAAATTATTTAGTACTTTTGTAACATTAAAACATTTAAATTGTAACTTTTAGATATGGTAAACAAAGTATTTTTATTAGGCCGTTTGGGAAAAGATCCTGAAGTAAAGTATCTTGATAACAACAGGGCTGTTGCCAACTTCACTCTTGCTACCAATGAAGTATTTTTGGATAAATCTGGCAATAAGGTGGAACAAACAGACTGGCATAATATTGAAATGTGGGATGCTTTGGCAAAAAATGCTGAAAAAGTTTTGAAAAAAGGAAGGACCGTATTTATTGAGGGTAAAATAAAAAATGACACTTGGGTTGATAAAGAGGGTAACAAAAGGACCACCATGCGCATCAGAGCCCTGCAGTTCCAAGTAGTGAGTTCACCTAATCCCAATAACAACGAGAACCACCACCATGAAAAACACGATCACCATAACGACGCAAATGCAACCCATGAAGAGGGAGATTCAGGTTTGCCTTTTTAATTAAACAATATTAACAATGGTTTCTGACGACCCTTATCCCTTATACTGCCTCATACTTCAAACTCAAAGTATTATTAATCCAGAGTTAGCCAATGAAAGTTGGTGGTTCCTAATCAGTTCAGGTCTTTTCTTAATTTTTCTACTGTGTTGTTCAGGCTTTTTTGCAGCATCAGAAAATGCGTTGTTTTCCCTTTCTCAAACCGACCTTGAATCCCTGAAAAAAAATGAAACGCCCTCTTCAAAGGCTGTTATTAAATTATTAGGTCATCCACGTAAATTGCTGGCTACAATATTGACCGCAAATAATTTTATCAATATCTCCTTCGTAATTGTCAGTTCTATGATGTTGGAAAGCATCTTCAATTTCCCAAAAACTGTTAATAATGAAATCTCATTTACTGAGTTTATAGTTAAGGTGGTTGTAGTAACCCTTTTATTGCTAATGCTAGGTGAAGTATTACCCAAGGTTTACGCCACCAAAAAAAATCTTGCCATCTCTAAATTGACCGCCTTACCATTGGTTTTTTCACAAAAACTATTTGGGTTTATCGTTATCCCAATGGTGAGTTTTACGACCTTTATAGACAGACGAGTTCGCAAACATGAACATTCAGTTTCGGCAGATGAATTGAGTCACGCTATAGATATTACTGCTGACAGTAGCGCCAATAAGGACGAAAAGGAAATTTTGAAGGGTATTGTTAACTTTGGCAATAAAACAGTGACGCAGATTATGAAAAACCGCGGGGACGTCTCTGCTGTAGATTACGATATTAATTTTGGCGATATGCTAAAAAGAATAACGGAATTGGGTTATAGCCGCCTACCAGTTTATGAAGATAATTTTGACAATATAAAAGGTATTATTTATATCAAAGAATTATTGCCATTTATTAATGAATCG
>JBBQIF010000160.1:0-6956 GCA_038324665.1 Bacteroidia bacterium | reverse complement strand
CATCTCGCCCATTACCAAGATCAGAATTGGCAATGTGAATGTTACAGCTATTTTAAATTTTTTCAGTAGTTTTTGATAAGTTTTATTTTCTGCATCATCGGGTACTAAAGGTACTAAATCCATTCCACAAATAGGACAGTTACCAGGTGCATCTTCTACAATTTGAGGATGCATCGGACAAGTGTATTTTGCACTTTTATTCGCACTAGCTTGTTGTACTAAGTCCATTCCACACACGGGGCAGTTGCCTTCTTTGTCATACATTTTGTCTCCTTCGCAATGCATAGGGCAATAGTATTTTCCATCATTATTGGCTTTAGAAATATGTTTTTCTTTAGGCTTTTCCGCCATTTGTTCATTTGGCATTCCAATACCATATTTTCCACCATCTTTTTCAAAGGCAGTTTTTAAAGTGTCTATTGGAATATGTTTTTCCATTTCAATAGTGGCAGTTTTAGCTTCAAGGCTTACCTCAACTTTGGTAACGCCTTGCACTTCGCTTAATATATTTTGAACATGGTTGCGGCAACCATTGCATGTCATTCCTGTTATTTTATATGTGTGTGTCATTGATTTCTTTTATTAAAAATAGTGTAAAGTATAAATTTGTCTCACTGTTAGTTGATTTACATTTTTGCACAAGTTTCAGCGCATCTTCTGCAAGCTGCGGCACATCTTTTGCAATATTCGTTATCTAAATGTTTTTCATATTCAAGAGCACCAGCCATACAGATTTCTTCACACAATTTGCATAATGCATTCGTGTAAGTAGAACTTCTTGCCGCAAAAGTGGCACATAATAGACAAATATCAGTGCAATCTCTTAATAATGCTATGCACTTCAAGTGCTCCTTGCCCGCCATGTTAATACATTCCATCAAACAACTTTCGCATTCGATTGCACAAACTAGACAAGCATCAATACAGATTTTGGATTTTTCCATTGAATATTAATTTATTATGCTTTACAATAATGATTTACTATTTTTTTCTTAATTCTAATATATAATTATAGATACTTTGTTTGTCTTTGTCAGAAATCATTGCTCTAACTTGCATTCTATCTATAGTACACTTCCATTCTTCCTCAGTGTACTTATTTGCCGGGTATATTTGATGACAATTGCTGCATGTTCTAAGGTAGAATATGCTGTCAGAAACAATTAATACGGATGCTGTATCTACTGTTACGGTTTGTGTAGGAAAGTTAGTTTTTGAATGACTAACTTTCCTATTCACACAAGCCGTGATTAAAACAAAAAAACAAAAAATGAAAAAACACTTACGCAAAGATTTCAGCTCTATTTTGGATCTATTCTAATTAATTCGTTTGAAACAGCATTCACATACCATAACTTGCCCGCCATATCTGCCTTAATACCCATTATACCTGCTTTTCCGGTATTAATTCTAGCTAATTCTTTTTTTGTCGTCAGGTCATAAGCGATAATTTCACCAGATTGATTATCGGACACAAATAAATTATTGCCAATAATTTCTATCCCACAGGGTTTGAGTAAATTTACATCGGTAAATACTTCCCACTGCACACCTCCCATTTCCCAATATTCAGCCAACTGCTCATTAAAGGGGGGTAAATCCTGAAGTTTTGTTCCGGTTTTAGTATTCATTCTTAGGATGCGTTTATTTCCGGCATCGGCAATGTACAACCAATCTGTAGTTTTATCAAGCACCAAATGAGAAGAAACACCAGGTAGTCTTTTTATAGGTACTTCTGAATATCTATGTATTTTTCCATCAGAATGATCTGAATTACCAGGGCCATGATCATTTACAAAATCATACCAAACAATCTGTTGGTTATAACCATCAGCTACCCAGAATGAATTGTTTTTGTCTGCTTCAATTCCCATAGAATAAGGACTGCCGTGCAGCATATCCAAATGGCTTCCGTTTCCACCTGAAGGTTTCGCATATATATCTAAATCAGTACTCCACAAAGATGGGCCTGTAAAGGTGCCTCCTTGATGGTTGGCATCCAATACATCGGGCGAAACAGCCCAGGTGTTATTCTCCCTGCTGAAGGAAATGGCGGAAGGTAGAGACATGAAATGCCAGGCATTGCCATCTTTACGGTAATCAAAATCTTGATTTGCTAAACCAACATTCGTAAACATTACAGTGCTGCCACCGCTATTTTCAGTACCTTTGTTAATAACCCACAATTCATTTTCTCTATGTGGATTAAAATCTAGGTCCCAGGGCATGTTTAACGCATTGCTACTTTTCCCCACTACAATGTAATCAGGCATGGTTTTACCATAGCTGCTTTCATCTGTTGTAGATTTAAAAAATGCCGGTACTGTGTTGTAAACAGTAGGTTCTGGCTTAGGTTCATCCTTCTTTTTCTTACAAGAAGTAATAATTAATGCGCAACATGCGATTAATGTTAAATAATTGATTTTGTTCATGATATATTTTTATTTAATTGTTTCCTGAATTTTTCCGCAGGTTGGCATCGCTTTTCCCATGAAAGGATTACTAATAGGTTTTTCCAAACTTAGCCAGTTTGCTCCTTTGCCATTATTGGCCATAGGGCAAAAATCGTAATAGACAGGTGAGTTTAAATTGATAACCTTCATTACCTCATACATATTTTTTGAAAGAGAAGTAAAATGCTCCCTTTGGTGTTCTAGTTCTGTAACACCTTTAATGTGTTCAGCGTCATAGGAAAGGGCTTTCTCATATTTCATCCAAATGGCGTGCTCAACACCGGCAAGACTATCCATTTTTACATCTTCTATGGCCTTATATAGTGCGTTGGCACTCGTGTTGGCTAATATCCCATTGTCTTTAGCTAAGGCATCCTTCAACTTAAAATAAGCGGCATAAACCTCGGATAATGGATTGGGGGAAATATTTGCAGTTCCTTTGATGGTATCATTCGATCTTTGCATATCATCGTGCTTGCCAGACCTATCCACCATTACACTTTTCTTTCGTTCGTACTTACAACATGCAGGCAGTTTATTGTACGCCTCGCTAGGGGCAAGAAATTTTTCATTGTCATACCCTGCTAACGCTACACGTTTTAATATTACGTCAAGCGTCGTTTTATTGCTGTCAAAATTAACTGTTGCTATTTTTGAATTCTGATTCCAGTGCAGACTGACTTCATTTTTTTTATCTGCAGCGGTTTCAATTGTCTCTTTACACATATCGCAGATACCGTAAATTTCTATAGTTCCTGTTTTGCTGTTTTTTATTTGTGCTTTACAACTAATGATTAGCAGTAAGCAAATAAACATTGTTATTATTCTTTTATTTTTTTTCATTCTTTTATAATTGTTGATGTATATTGGATATTAGCATTTTGAATTTTAATAAAATAAATACCCTTTGAAATTAAAGGTAGTTCAATTTCAGTCTGATTACTTCCAGGATTGAGTATGTATTGACCAACTGTTTGTCCAATACTATTGAAAATTGTAACGCTGCCATCAGCAGCAAATTCTGCATCTCTAATGTTAATCCATATTTTATTATCCTTTATTGGGTTTGGAAAAATGGAATAGTCAATTGTTTTTGAAAGCGACTTTTCTGACAAAGTTGGATCGTATGTCACATCTAAGGTAACTATATCAAAGTTCGAGGAGTAAAAATCTTCAAAGATTATGTATTTGATTACTCCGCGTCCCGCCTTACCATTAAAATCAAAATGAAATTTAACAAAACCAATACTATCTGGGTTATTTAAGATATTTAGAAATTGTCCACCTTCAGGAGTGCCGGGAATACAAGTGCCATTCATGCAGGCTACAACAGTCCATTCCACAGGAAAAGAATCACTTAATTTTTTCCATTTCAAGTCTGTGATTTTACCCATTGGATAAATGAAGGGAATTGCAGTTTCATCATAAATATTCTCAATCGGGGTAATCAACTTTTTTTCATGGCCTTTGGGGAATATGATTTGACCTTTGCAGGTGAGATTAAGAGCAAATGCGCCTAAAATGAATGCAATGTATAATGGATGCTTTTTCATTGTTATTTCTTAATTAGTTGAATAGTTTGTAATGTGTCTTCGGTTTGAATCTTTAGAAAGTATATGCCAATTTCAAGTGATGAATTATCAATTTGAAAAGAAAACAAATTTCCATTTTGAATAGGGTTGCCTAAGAATATTTGCTTACCTGATATATCCGTTACTTCCACTGTGATTATTTTTGATATTGCGCTTCCTTCAAGATGCCAAATGTCATCGGAAGGATTTGGAAAAGCCTTAATATTTATCTGGTTGTTTCGGATTTTCTTAATATCAGTCGTTGTTGAAAAAGTTCCACTGCGATATTTAACAGTCCCCGAATTATCATCCTGCCAGATTACAAATACTTTGCCGTTGGCAACCGCCACATCAGCATTAGTAATATCTGCCAAATCTACTGTATCATACATTGCAGGAAAGCCTTTCCTAATATCATTGGTGAAAAGTATAGGCAGTTGAGCACTGCTATTAACAGATTGTTTCCATACAATAGCTACTGCATTGCCATTGCTTGCAATGCGCGGAAAATTTTGCTGTGAAAGTCCGGCAATATTTCCTGTAAGGTTTGAAACTGATATAACTCCACTTCCATTTATTGAGGATTTACTCAGGTAATTCCGAAGGTTAACTTTTGCTCCATTCATAAATACAGAATAAACAGTATCGCCTATAATGACCCCGTCAGGTCCACTTGAGGGGCAATAATTGATCATCCAGTTGTTATTGTCAATATTTTGCCCTTTGGTGAAAGAAGTTGCATTGTTTGAAGAAATACCCATCCAGTTATCTCGCATATTGACTTTGTTGTTTCTGTAAAGCATAACAGAGGTATTACCTTCTGATAATAGAGCGCCCGGGCAGCAATCACAGACTTCATCAGAATTGCCCCAACCGCTCGCTTTTGCATCCTTTGAAAAAGTACTTCCAAAATCAGAAGACTTGGTAACCACCCAGCGTGATGAGGCAAATAGTGAATTGAACTTCATGAACGCTACAATAGGATTTCCTGAAGCATCAGTTGTAATTGTAGGGAACCTGGATAGGCTATCCCCGATAAGGTCCACCCGGCTAGGTGCATTAAATGTAATGCCACCATTAAATGAACTTATGATATAGATATGATTAGTATCAGAACTTTCAGGCGTCCGCTTTACAACTACATATATTGTATCGCCATGAACAGCAATATCAGGTCCCATCCATGAAGCAGTTGCGATGCTTAACCATGAAGGGTTTAATTTAACAGGTGTAGTGAACATAGTGCCGTTCCACCTTGAAAAGTAAACGGACTCATTGGACATTTTCCCCCAAATAACAAGTGGATTGCCTTTTGCATCCATAGCTATGCGGGGATGCATATTGCTGAAAGAATTATTTGAAATATCTATACCGCTATTCCAGGTAATCTTTGATTGTGCAGTGAGTTTACATGAAAGTAGAAAGAGGAAAATGTAGGTTAATTTTTTCATTGTGGTTCTTATTTTATAGTTTTATAAACTTTTGGGTGAAAAAAGTACTGTTTGATTTAACTTGAATGAAATAAATACCGCTCTGTAAACTATCAATATTAAAATTTTCCTTATTAAGGTTGTTTATGCTACGTTTCATTACTGTTTCTCCTAAAACATTCAAAACTCTAATTTCTGCAAATACTTGTTTGTTCTCAAATTGGAGGAAAAGTGTATTGGATGCAGGATTAGGATATATGGCGAATATGTTGGAAACAAGCTTCTTTATTCCTGTTGCTGCGCTAGTATCCACCACTACAAAGGTGCCCATCATCCCATCATCCTCATGATGCAACATGTGGCAATGATACATATATGGGACATCTTTATTGGCAAAATCCTCAAACCGCGTAATGAATTTTACACTGTCTTCTGGCATCACCAAAACAACATCTTTCCATCCGCGTTCTGATGGCTGTACAGGCAATCCGCCTTTTTCTATTATATTAAATTGAATATCGTGAATATGGAAAGGGTGGGCAACCAAAGTACGATTAACCAAAGTCCATATCTCGGTTGTGTTGAGAGGTACAATTTCATTGATACTGTCCATGTCAAAAGTTCTCTTGTTCATGCCGAATGGCCCCTCTGCACGATTAGGTAATTCAATAGGCAATAAACGGATGGTGTCAAACACTATGGTTCTAAAGCCTGTTGCTGAACTTTTGTTAAATGGGGCATAAGTAATTAAGGCAGTAGGCACAGTTGTTACAGGGTTAGCAGTTTGGGGAACTATATTCAACTTGATTAAGTTAAAATCTGCTCCATTTAAAAAATTATCTGAATATTCTGGAATTGTGTCTTTACCAATGCCAACTTTACTAGCGCCATAAATGCCTGTTGATAATTCTGAGGCATAACTTTTAAGAAAAAGGGATTGGCCCAACATGCCCGAAAAATTAACAAGGATTTCTGCCCTTTCCCCTGGGGACAGTCGTAGTCGCGTAAGCGCTAAGGATGAATCTATCAATCCACCATCAGTGGCAATCTGATAAAATTTCTGACCATTTGATAATCCGAAATTGTACGACCGCAAGCTGCTTCCGTTAAGTATTCGAAAACGTATAACCTGTGCAGGTGCGTTAAAATATGAATGCAAAGTACCGTTCACAAAAATAGCAGTATCCATTTCGGTGGCAATGGCTATTTGCTGTAAGGCATCAAATGATTTAGTCTGAATATTTAGGGGGATATCATCAATGCCATAGGTTCTTGGCAAATTTAATGCAGCTTCTTTAAGGTCTTTAACAATCAAAAAGCCTGCAAGGCCTTTAGACACCTGTGGGTCAGTTTGGCCGGCACCATGAGGGTGGTACCAAAAGGTAGCAGCATCATTCATTATTTTGAAAGTAGGACTCCAAGAGGCGGTAGGAAGAATGATTTGGTGCGGTCCGCCATCATTTATAGCTGCAACATGCAATCCATGCCAGTGCATAGTTGTT
>JBBQIF010000159.1:0-6968 GCA_038324665.1 Bacteroidia bacterium | reverse complement strand
CAGAATCTGAAGGTCAAGGCGAGTAATGCTCATCAATACATCATTCCTGTATTCAAATAAATCTATGGCGATGGCATAGTTTCCCACTTGTGTCGCTAAAAACGTTGTAACTCCATTCTTTGAATTAATAATTGCAATACCTGAATTGCCAAATGGTTTGTTACCACTATACCCTGATACATATCTAGTGATAGGTGTAGGGGGAATATGGTAAGATTCGCATCCTCCAGGCGAAAGATTATCGCCAATCCATGGTGTGGCTAATTTGTAAACGAGAGAATCACCGTCTGGGTCAATAGCATAATTGTTAATCTCTGTGGTATCATTGATACACATAAAAGGCACGGGAACATCCGTAAAGAATGGAGAACTATTTTTAACATTGGTAGGTGGAATGATGGTTTCATAAGTCTGCCCCATATCCGGCTTGCCATCACTACCGTTCATTAAATTAACCTGGGTATTCCTACAACATACCTGGTATTGGATAAAATAACCGAAGGAATTATTCGGTAGATCTATTTGTTTCCTGTAAATACCCTTTTCAAGACAAACATTCGCAATTTCGGGACAATCTGTTCTTCCCACTGGTTTTACATTTTCTCTCGAGATAATTTTAAAATTTTCTGCCCTTAGCAAAGAATTATCGCGGCGACTGTAGATGCATACATCAATATCATCAGCAAGTAGAATGCTACCTTGTTTGCAATCACGATAAGCTGTAATGGTTATGATGTATCTAGTACCTGCACTTCCCTGCCCTACATATTGATAACTGATAAAACCACCCACTAGATGCGTGGCCTCCGCTTCTAAAGAGAAAAGCAACAAAAAAAGCCATATCAGGGGGGAAACAATACGTTTCATGAAAGTTTTATCAAAATTAAACAAAAATCTTTAAATATTATAGTTTTATTCTACTAAGACGAAGAAATTACTGCAAAAGTTGTGCAATATTTTTTATTGTATCCTAAAACGCATTAATTTGCAATCCGTCAAACATGAATTTTTATAAACCCGACTGTCTCCATTTTAAAGGGGATGTGCCATGCAATCCCCACAAAACCCATGGATACCATTGTGAGAATTGCCCCGTATACACGCCTATTAGTAAAAGAATCCTGATTATTAAATTAGGGGCAATTGGAGATGTTATCAGAACCACCCCCCTCGTTACAAAATATAAAACCCTTTATCCCGACTGTAAAATTACCTGGCTCACAATGACACCGGCCATTTTACCCAAAGGGAAAATTGATGAAATATTGAAATTTGATTACGCTGCTTCATTATACCTCCAGAATGCAGAATTCGATATTGCCATTAATCTTGACAAGGAAAAGGAAGCTTCCGCATTATTACTAAAAGTGGTAGCCAAGGAGAAATATGGCTATATCTTGAAAGACAATGTTTCTCAACCTGTAAATGCTTTAGCAAACCATAAATACCATACCGGTTTGTTCGATGATGTAAGCAAGGCCAACACAATGAATTACTGCCGTGAAATTTTTGAATTGTGCCATTTGGAATATGAAGGAGAGCCTTATTTGCTAGACAACCATGCAGATAAAGGTTACTTATGGCCTCAAATTGATACCTCAAAGACAGTCATTGGTTTGAATACCGGTTGTGGTGATAGATGGACTACCCGCTTATGGCCCAAGTCGTATTTTGCCGACCTGGCTAAAAAACTGCTGACTCAAGGGTATGAAGTATTGTTGCTTGGTGGCGAACAGGAGGATGGCAGAAACAAGGAAATACAAGCCTTGTCAGGCGCCAAATATTTAGGATTTTTTCCCTTACCCCAATTTATCAATCTCATCGACCAATGTCATTTAGTTGTTACCCAGGTAACTATGGGCATGCATTTAACACTTGGCTTGAGAAAAAAAATCGTGTTGATGAACAATATCTTTAACCCCAATGAATTTGATTTGTTTGGCAATGGTGAAATAGTTGAACCTGATAAAACCTGTGTGTGTTTTTACAGAGGGCAATGTATTCTAGGAGAAAGCTGTATGACAGATTTACCTGTTGAAAAAGTATTGCAGGCTATTCATCGTACCATAATCATTAAGTAACGATTTTTTTACCGAATAGAGCAAACTTATTGTAAATTTGCGCTTCTTTTTATTATAATCAGGAAGCCAAAAAGAGTGAAGAACCAGACCACCATTGATTTAAAAATTGCCGGTATCAAAGCGAATATCCCAACTTACCAAGTGGCATGGCTAATCAATAAGTATTTTGACATGCAATTCACAATGAACCTTGACTGGACCATAGGTGTAGATGAAGCCGATAAAAGCGAACATCTACATTTCTTTCAGGAGTTTGAAGATGTTGAATTAAAGTGGTATTTGGTCCAAAATAAAGGCAGCAAAGATGTATTATTCAACAGCAAACCCCTTTTCGATTATTTTTTAATCTGCTCAGGTGATGACATCTTCGGCTATTTTGAGAGAGCCATCAAAGAGATAAAGAAAATTAAAAAGATTGACGGTGTTTTTCCGCTTAGTTTTTCAATGCTTAAAAGCCCGGGAAACTTTTTAGTTAATATGGATATAAAGAACAATAAAAAATATTTAGAATCAATACATGTATAAATCACATTTCAACAAGACCAAAATTATTGCTACCATTGGTCCGGCAACATCATCAAAAGAAAATTTAAGGCGTATTATTTTAGCCGGAGTTGATGTATGCAGACTTAATTTTTCGCATGGTAGTTATGAAGACCACCTTGCAGTTTTAAAAACCATTCGCGAATTGAATGAAGAGATAGGTTCAGATGTGCCTATCCTACAAGATTTACAGGGACCAAAATTAAGGGTCGGCATGATGGAAAATGACGGAGTAGAATTAAAGGAAGGCGAACAAACGATCTTGACTTCAGATGAAGTGATTGGCACAAAGGACAGGATATGTATTCGTTATATTGATTTGACAAAGGATGTAAAACCAGGTGAATCTATATTGCTCGATGATGGAAAGATAGAATTAAGGGTTGATACCATTTTGAGTGAAACGGATGTTAGAGTGACTGTAATGGAGGGCGGAATATTAAAATCAAAGAAAGGATTTAATTTACCTCATACCAATGTTTCTTTTCCAAGTCTTACACCAAAAGATATTGAGGATCTCGAATTTGGCCTCGCCAATGATGTCGAATGGATTGGTTTGTCTTTTGTGCGCAGAGCGGCTGATATAACAGACCTTAAGAACAGGATTGCTGCCGCAGGTAAAAGTGCGTTGGTGATAGCGAAAATTGAAAAACCTGAAGCAGTAAAAAATATTGATGACATTATAGCAGTTGCAGATGCCATAATGATTGCAAGGGGTGACCTTGGTGTGGAAATGCCATTGCAGGATTTACCCATTATTCAAAAGAATATTATTGAAAAATGCCTGATGGCGGCAAAGCCGGTAATAGTGGCTACCCAAATGATGGAGACAATGATCACGAACCCCACTCCTACTCGGGCTGAGGTTACGGATGTTGCGAATGCAGTAATTGACGGTGCAGATGCAGTAATGTTAAGTGCTGAAACAAGCGTTGGGAGCTACCCCATAAAAGTGGTGGAAACCATGGAAAAAATCATCAGGGATGTAGAAAAGGACCGCAGGGTATATTTTAAAGGGGTAAAACCTACTTCTGAAAGTGATACTTTTATTTCTGATGAAATATGTTTTACAGCTGTAAGAATGAGCGACCACCTGAAGGCCAAGGCAATTGTAGGTATGACAAGGTCTGGTTACTCTGCAATAGAAATTTCTTCGTGCAGACCAAGGGCGGATATTTATATATTTACAAGTCATAAGCCGCTTTTGAAAACCATGAACCTGGTATGGGGAATTAGGGGTTTCTATTATGATAAATTTGAAAGTACCGATCAAACATTCAGTGATGTAATTGACATTCTTAAAGCTGAACATTTAGTAACGGCGGGAGATCGTGTAATACATACCGCCAGTATGCCGATTAAGAATAAATCTATGGCCAACAGTATTAAAATAAGTGTGGTGGATTAATGGATTATGAGGTGTAGCCTTTACTTATATATTTTTTTCCTTCTGTCCAAAGCCATGGCACAGCCACAGGTATTAACAGAACAACAATTGGGTAACCAAAGGGTATGGAATGCTCGATTGAGCAGTGATGAAAATTTAAAAACGGCGTTTTTAAGTGCCAACCTACAATATCCGCCAAGGTTTATCTACTGGCGGGCCTTCAAAAAGGAACAACAGCTTGAACTATGGGCAGCGGATAGCGTGAACCACCGCTATAAATTAGTGAAAGTATATTATATTGTCCGCTTATCTGGGTCATTGGGTCCTAAAAGAAGTGAGGGTGATTATCAGGTTCCCGAGGGGTATTACAGCATTAACCAATACAATCCATATAGTAGTTTTTATTTATCCTTTAAAGTTTCATATCCCAATAAAAGCGATAGTATTTTAGGGATTAGAGGAAATTATGGTGGGGAAATATTTGTGCACGGCGATAGCTTAACCATCGGCTGTATGCCCATGAGTACAAATGTAATTAAGGAAATTTACTGGTGCAGTATTCAAGCACAGGGCAATAAGGATACCAGCTATCATATCCCCTTTCATATCTTCCCTTGTAAAATGAATACCGCCAACTGGCATTACCTCAAGAGTGTTTATAAATTTGATCCATCAAGAATTGAATTCTGGAAAAACTTACAGGAAGGGTATAATTATTTCGAGGTGATGCGAATGCCCACCCCCGTGCGAGTGGATGATAAGGGTATCTACATTGTGAGGTACAAACGGTAGTTTTACTGTAATTTTTTAAGCTAAAGGCAGCTATTTGCCCTTTTGTGCCTATAAAGTAGTATGTTTGTTTATCATCTATTTGATTTATACTTGAATTTGACAATGAAAAGGGTTGCCGGACTTCTATTTTTTTTGCTTTTTATAAAAGCATCTTATGGACAGTATCCTGTTTTAGCAGGTTCAATTCAAACCAATGCCATTAATAATAAGGTTAAAGTATATGAGAAGTTTGAAATAAAATTTAAACTCAATCGCTCCGTTCCGGGTAATTATCGAAGGCCACACGATACAAGCGAGATAGAAATGTATGCTGTTTTCGTAAATCCATCAAGCAATAAAACCTTCAAGGCAAATGTATTTTATGATGAATCTTCTGATGAATTAAGTACTTCTTGTTTGTGGCCTTCATATAAAGCTCCTGACAGGATGTACCCCGATGTGAAATGGGAAAATGTTGTTAATAAGAACTGGATACTAAGGAGTAGCTTTAATGATACGGGTATTTGGCATTACACTATTTATGTACGTGATAAATACAGCCCGATTGGTTTTAGTAAATTGAAATCAGATAGCATCCGCGCCATCGAGAATTATTCAAATAAAGGCATGTTAACAATCGATAAAAAGAATCATACTTACTTCATTTATGGGAGGGATAGAAATGAGATTTGTTTCTTGAATGGGGTGAATGAGTTTTTCTCTGAGAATCAGAATAATTGGGTGTGCAGGATGAGAGGAGTAATTGATAAAATGAGTGAGAACAAGCTTAACTATATGAGATTGATTATTGATGCAAATTCCGGATGGTACTTTGCTCCAGTAATTCTTGGTATAGCGAGTTATCAGGATGATTTTCATACAACAATTTATAATACTAAGAATGCAAGAATGATTGATTTGGTAATGGATTATGCAAGAACCAAAGATTTCTATGTGCAAATATGCTTGCAGGCACCAAGTCTAGACAGCTCAATTTTTAGTACATCTTATTCAAAGATTAACCCTTATTATAAGTATAATGTCAACCAAAGTAAGCAAGTTTACAATACCCCTAACATAGGAGAGATTATCAATCCGTATGATTTTTTCAACGCCTCGCTACTTGAAAATATGAAAAATTACATCCGGTATTGTACTGCTCGTTGGGGATATTCTACGAACCTGATGGGTTGGGAAATAGGCAACGAACTAAATGCGGTTCAACAGGAATACAAAGCCAACAATACGACTTTCCAGATTCCACCTGATTTCACCCACCAGATAGTAGATTATCACAGAAATTTCAGAGCATATTTAAATTATTGTGATGCTTTTAGGCATCCGGTATCAACTTCTGTACTCACAACTAACCGAACAGGAATGAGAGACTATCCTTTATCTGATGAAGAATACAGGGTATATAACCAAATGGATTATTCAACAGGGCACTATTATTATATCAATCCCAGTTGCCCGAATTATAGCTGGTGCGAAAAGCGGGAAGACCAGGAAGACCCTATATTTATGGCAGGACAGGTTTATAAGCGAAATTTATTAAAACCAATGCAAGTTCAGGAATGGGGTTTTGGGTACGACAATCATTGTGATCCCCTTCACGATAGTACAATGGATATTTACAATAAGGATCCTCATGGAGTCAATGTTCATAATGTGGTATTATCCAGTGCATTTTCAGGCACCTCGGGTACTGCTATGAGTTTCAATACTTATGCTGATATACAGCCAAGAGATTTATATTTCCATTACAGGGGACTTGGAAATTTTTTCAAACATTTTTCATCTCTTGGTAATCCATTGTATGTAAAATTGGGGAGGAGCCATACTAGCTTTTCAAACACACAATGTAAAAGTATTGATTTTAATGATACGGGTTTACGGTACTATTATATGGCACCCTTTGATACCATGGTAATGGGTTGGTGTCAGGATAAAAGGTATAGCTATTCACGATTATATTGGCAAAACAGAAATTACTTGATGACATTTGAAAAAAGGTTTAAACCTTTTAGTGATGAAATAGATAATAAGTTTACAATTACAGCACCAAAAAACGGTTTTTATACCATCCGTTGGTTCAATACACAGGAAGGTAAACATGAGCCTGTATTTGATACTGTTATAAGGACGTTCAATGATAAAAATAATGGGGATGCAACACTTGAATT
>JBBQIF010000158.1:0-6976 GCA_038324665.1 Bacteroidia bacterium | reverse complement strand
GGCAGAAAATGATTAACATGATGTATCTCGTGTTAATTGCTTTACTAGCCCTCAATGTATCTAAAGAAATATTAAGAGCATTCTATATGTTTGAACTGTCTTTTATAAAGGCAAACAAAAATACAGATGATAAGAATGCAGACGTCATTGCAGCCTTCCAGGCGAATATGGACGATCCTATGAAAAAGATTAAAACTGAACAATGGTTTCTTTTAGCTAAAGAAGCGCAGAAAATTTCAAAGGATTATACGGAATACGTAGAAAAGGTAAAAACTGACATAATAAAAAATGCAGGTGGAAGGGCCGCACTTAAAGAAGGCGAATCCGGTTTAACAGAATTATCTCAACCCGATAATATGGAAAAACACGCCAATTATTTTGTAGTAGAAGGAAATGGTAAAAAAGTTCAGGATAAAATGAATGAAACCAAAAATAAGCTGATTGCCTTATTGAATAAAACAGCGACTTCAAAAGAAGGTAAAGCATTGCAAGAGTCTATTGAAAAGTCAACCCAGTTAAAAGCGGAAGACCCTAAAGAACACGGTGCAAGCAAGCATACTTGGGTTTCTTTGAATCTAGAGCATGCCCCATTGGCAGGTGTTGTCACCTTTTTAACAAAATCCCAGAACGATTGTAAATCTCTTGAAGCGGACGTACTTAATGTTTTGGCAAATAATATTGACAAAAAAACATTGAAATTTGACAAGCAAATGGCAGTGGTGATTTCAGAAAGTACCAATGTAATGAGCGGTAGTTCATTTAAAGCTAAAGTGGCTTTAGCTGCTTATAACTCTACAGCTGCTCAGAAAATAATGGTGAATGGTGTTCCAGTTAATGTAGTGGATGGTTTAGGAGAGATCAATATTCCTGCAAGTGGTGTGGGTTCACACATTATTAATGCAAAAATTGAAACCCTCGACCCTAATACTGGCGCTACTATCTTTGTAGATGCTCCTCCAGTTGAATGGACTTCATTTCAGCCTTCAGCCACTATCTCTGCTGATGCAATGAACGTATTGTATATTGGTCTTGATAACCCAATGTCTATTTCAGTTCCCGGTGTTGCACCTTCTAATACGATTGTAAGTACTGCTGCTGGTATTAACCTTACTAAATTAAGTGATGGTAAATACAAAGCGACCGTAAGTGCAGGTAACAAGGAAAGTTCAATATCAGTGAGTGCAAAAATGCCTGATGGAACAACCAAAAAGATGGGTGAAATGAAATACAGAATCAGACAGGTGCCTAAGCCAGAAGCAATGGTTGGTAACCTGGGTTCCGGATCATACCCTAAAGCACAGGTTAGTGCGGCGGCCGCATTTGTGTACGCTAATTTAGCCAACTTCGTATTTGATGGTGTTAAATTTACTGTAACAAAATACAGTGTTATTTTCATTCCAAGAAGGGGCAATATGGAAGAAAGAACTGTATCAGGAAATTCAGCTGCGGCTATCAGGGATTTCGCAGGAAAGGCCAAGGCAGGTGATATTATCCTGATTGACCGTATAAGGGCTACCGGACCCGGAGGAGAAAGACCTCTAAACCCGATTACTATTACAATCCAATAACTATGAAAAAAATAATTTATATACTGGTACTTTTATTTTCTGTTGATTTATCAGCACAGGTTAACTACTCGGATTTTATCACGAGCGGTGAATCCAACAGTTATAAAAAAGTAGCAGTAAGGGAAAGGCCAGTCATTGCTTATCCTTATCTAAGGGAGGCTGATGTTAAATTCTCAAGGAGGGTTATCAGATGTATTGATTCCCGCCAGAAAATGAACAAACAGTTAGAATGGCCAAGAATGCCTTTGAACAGAGTACTCTATGAAGCCTTGGTAAAGGGAGATTTGGCTGCCTATAAGAATGATTCTCTTCTACCTACCTATAATACGGAGGATTTTACTAGAAGAGGTGGACAGGAAATTATCGTTTTCTATCCTACTGATCCTGATGATCCTACTATCGGTATAGATTCACCAGTGAATATACCTTTTGGGTATGAAAAAATAAAGAAATACTGGGTATTAGAGGATTGGATTTTCGATTATAAGCACTCTGTCTTCAAACCGAGGATACTGGCAATTGCTCCTATCTTTGCACCAGCTTATGGAGGTGCTACAGCCAGAGATCAACCTTTATGCTGGATTAAAATGGATGAGTTAAGGCCATTATTGGCAGGTACAGAAATGTTTAACAGGTATAATGACGCCGCCCGTTTAAGTTATGATGATTTCTTCCAGATGCGCATTTTCGATAGTTATATCATCTATGAATCG
Organism: Bacteroidia bacterium; assembly: GCA_038324665.1. GTDB lineage: Bacteria > Bacteroidota > Bacteroidia > NS11-12g > UBA955 > JABMMZ01. The sequence continues at coordinate 4,695 of JBBQIF010000158.1, read as the reverse complement.
AACGTATTTGATAATAATATAAATATGTTCAGAGAATATGAAGACGATGGTGTTGCTGCATTGCTAAAGAGTGATGAAATCAAGAATGATTTGTTCATTTTTGAGCATGATTTGTGGCAGTATTAAACGAACGTAAAATATTAAGAAAGCCCTGACATCCACAGTCAGGGCTTTTTTTGTGGAAATATTTATCTATTTTCAGGGCAATAAAATGGAGTATTTTTCGTTGTATATTAAAGAGTTAAACCAATCAAACATTTATAATATGAAGAATTCCATCCTTTCCACCAATTTACATCAACAAAAGAAGGAATGAATTTTAATTAGAGCCCTTATGTTATATTTTAAGACAAAGTATATTGGTCTTAGTATTCATAAGATGGCACTAAATTAAAACCCTCTTGCTCTATCAAGTTTCCTTTACTTTCAACTGATACAAATCAACTTATTACCCCTTAGAATGAAATAGCAACAAATGTTGCTGCAAGTTTCATTGTTTTAAAACCTGAAAACAGGTAAGGGAATTGATATGCTCACTTATAAACTGATGTTGTAAAGTATGGCGCTAAATAGTACAACCCGGAAGAAGTTGCTATGGAGGCATTTCACATAAAAAACAATGATTACACAATCAAACAATTTAAATCAGATTTAACATGTCAAACCAAAAATTAACCCCTAGACAAAGAATGATTAACATGATGTATTTAGTGTTAATCGCCATGCTGGCACTCAATGTGTCGCGAGAAATCTTAAAATCCTTCTACCTTTTTGAACTTTCATTCATTAATGCCAACACGAATGCCGATATACGGAATTCTGAAACAATGAATGCCTTTAAAATAAGGATGGAAAATGATAGAACAAGAACAAAGACGGAGAAATGGTATTTGCTGGCGCAAGAAGCACACCAAATATCTAATGAGTTGAATACTTACCTTGAAAAAATGAAAACGGATATTATTAAAGAGGGAGGAGGCAGGATAGAACCAAAAGAGGATGAAAAGGGACTTACAGAATTAGCACTACCAGATAATATGGAGAAACATGCGCATTATTTTGTTGCACAAGGCTTAGGCAATGGTGCAAAATTAAAAGACCATATCAATGGAACCAGGGAAAAACTGTTGGCATTACTCAAATCCACCAGGAATAGCAAACTCACAATATCAGCCCTTGATAAATCTTCACAATTAAGAGCAGATGACCCGAATGGAAATTTGCTGGATAAAAAAACCTGGGTGAATGTTTACCTTGAAAATGCGCCACTTGCTGGAGTAGTAACCTTGCTAACAAAAACGCAGAATGATTGCAAGTCGCTTGAAGCTGATGTCTTAAATGTTTTAAGTGAAAATATTAACATTGATGCAATTATCCAAACTGACCAGAAAGCATTGATTATCCCTGAAAGCCGATATGTGATGAGTGGCACCAATTTTAAGGCAAGGATTGCCCTGGCCACATTTGATAAGACAGCACCCCAAAAGATAATTGTGAATGGCAGTGCCATACCTGTTGAAGGGGGTTTAGGTGAATATTCATTCTTAGCGCGTGGCATAGGAACTCATAAGGTAGAAGCAAAAATTGAAACCGTGGATCCCAATACCGGCAATACCATATATGTTGAGGCTGTGCCAATTGAATGGAATTCATTTCAACCTTCGGCTGCTATTTCTGCTGATGCCATGAATGTTTTATTTATTGGGTTAGACAATCCAATGTCGATATCCGTGCCAGGTATTACACCGGAAAATACTATTGTAAGCGCTAGTAGTGGTGTTACGTTGACAACCGCAGGTAGTGGAAAATTTATAGCCAAGGCAGCCATAGGGGTTAAAAGTGCAATCATTACCGTTAGTGCCAGAATGCAGGATGGGCAATTGAAAAAAATGGGTGAGAGTATTTATAAAGTGCGGCGTGTGCCACCACCTAAATTGAAGTTGGGAAACCTCTCCTCAGGCGTTTATCCTAAAGTGAAATTACTGGCACAAAATTACGTCAATGCAGTGCTCGAGGATTTTTATTTCAATGACCTTAAGTTTTCAATTGTAAAATATACAGTCATATTGATAACAAAAAAAGGGGAATATTATGAAGAACATGGAAGCAGTGGTAATCCAGATGCTGTAAAGAAACTTATCAAAAAGGCCAGTTCTGGAGAAACCGTTTATATCGACTATGTTAAAGCCAACGGCCCAAGTGGCGATACAGGTATGGATCCAATCTCCTTAAAAATACAATAACATGAAACAATTATCAATTAAAAACAATAAATGTAAGTCTGTATTCAAAGCAAGTCTTTGTATCGCATTTTATGCAATCAATTCTGTAGGCGCCCAGGTTAATTACAGCGAATTTATAACAAGTGGGGAACCTGCCTCATATTACAAGAATGGTGTGAAGGAAAGAAAGTTTGTTCCAACTCCCCAGTGGAATGAAGTTGATGTAAAGTTTTCAAAACGCATTGTCCGATGCATTGATGCAAGACAGAAAATGAACAAGCAACTGGAATGGCCGCGACAACCTTTGAACAAATTGCTGTATGAACAACTCTGTTTAGGTGGAATAAATGCCTATCAATCCGACTCCATGGCCTCGGTTTATAACAGTGTCCTATTTAGGCAAAGAGGTGGTGTTGAAATAATAATACAGGTTTTTGATAATCCGGATGACCCAACAGATACCCATGATAGCACGATATTTATTGATTATGATTATACAAAGATTCATAAATACTGGGTAATGGAGGATTGGATATTTGACTATAAACACGGTGTTTTTAAACCTGTTATCCTTGCTATTGCACCCATTTTTGCACCAGCTTATGCTGGGATAACAACCAGAGAAATGCCTTTGTGTTGGATAAAGATGGAAGAAGTGAGAGGCCTGTTGTCGCACACAGAAATGTTTAACAGATATAATGATGCTTCCCGACTGAGCTATGATGATTTTTTCCAGATGCGAATTTTCGATAGTTATATCGTATTTCAATCCAATGTATTTGATAATTATATCAATCAATTCCCGGAAAATGATTTCAATGGAGTAGCGGCCTTATTGGCTAGTGATGGGATAAAAAATGATTTGTTCATCTTTGAGCATGATTTGTGGCAGTATTAGTGTTAAGTTAAACGTTGTTTGGTTATCAGTTATGAGGAGAACCATTCATCCGTGAACTTTTCTCAAACTACCTCCATCACTTAATAATTAACCTGACACTAGTGATATCAAAACAAAAAAATCCCGGAAACTTTCGGGATTTTTTTATGTTCTTTTTCAGTTTCTGTAAACTGTTATTAGTTCGGCCTTATCAAATATATCCCCTGGAGAAATGACGCTTTCCTCATACGGAATTTTTGTCCCATACCGTTTTGCCATAATGTCTTTTACAATTGGACTGGTAAGGTCAAACGTTTTTAGTTGTTTCAAAGGTCCAATGTTTAAGCCAATTTTATTGTAGCATTTCCACACCAGTTCACTACAGTATAAAACATCATCATTCCAGCCAAAATAAATGTCATATTGTTTATTTAACTGTAGTTGGACATAATTTTTCATTGTTAAAATATTGGAATCAGTCAGCAATGAGTCTGCATTTGATAAGCGTTTAATCACTACTTTACCATTATCACCATGTTGAACAAATGCATTCAAAGCAGTTTTTTGAACGGGTTCAACTGCCTCATATACCATCCACTGATCACCTTCGCGAAAAAGGATACCGATATGTGTATATTCTGAATGCGTTGCCAGTTGTATGGCCTTCCCTTGCCCTGCAATATTTACCTGGAATATCAAGTCGCCATCCTTTAATGAATCTTGCCAACCTACATAGAGGTTAGAAACTGACTTCCACTTAGGCGTTTTTTGTTTAATAGTACCTGCAATGCCAATACATAAAAGCAAGGCAGTAAGACCTAGAATTATTTTCTTTTTCATCAAGATCAAATTTAGCAGGTGGGCTGTAAATTATTTTCACTTGTTCGATGAACAAATGCAATTAAAAGATAGTGCAACCACTTATTTTTTACAATGGTAAACCGTACAACCCTGACAAGGTTTGGGAATAATACCTTGCTGTTCCCAATTGTCAATAATCGCTTTTCTGGATGCCTCAATAAGGGTTAAAGGGTCGTTTATTGAGCCCAGTTTCAATGAACTATCGCCGGGCATTTCTGAGATAACGCAACCATCTGCCCATACACCTCCATCGGCTGCAAACCTTGTTTTACTGAGGTACGAACAAGCCAATTTTTTTTCATCAGGTGTATCGGGGTAATAGCTTATCATCGCATTGCGATTATATCCATCATTGCTGTAATACAAGTTGGAATGAGAAATATAGACAAAAGGATAGTTGTGCTTATTGAGGATTTTTATAGCGGTTGCCATATCAAATGGTCGGCCTTTCATCATTTTTAAGTGGATATGAATGCCGGCCGTCATACCCTCATCTTTAAGTTTTAAAATAAATGAATTGATATTGCCAACCACCAAATCGAATCTATCAACCTTATACAAATCCTTGTAAGTTTGTTTTTCTAGACCGCCCACTGAAAAATATAGCTGAGACATTTTATGCGCTTTGTCCAGTTTCAAGAGGGCAATGAACTTGTCCTGATTTTCATTGTCCAACTTTATGGCATTGGTAAAAATAGTGGCCTGCTTTACTTTTTGTTCTGTCAAAACTTGGCT
>JBBQIF010000157.1:0-7008 GCA_038324665.1 Bacteroidia bacterium | reverse complement strand
GTGCAACCTCTGCTCGTATATCATTGCCCTTATTTTTCAGACCGTCTTTTTTAGATTTAGGTTGTCTGTTCTTTGATTTTTGTTGATTACTTGGGTTGTTATCAACAAGATCCTTTGCTGTCTTTTTCTCATCAGTTCCTTTTGATACGTTTTGTTTATCCGCAGTATTTTCCTTATCAGAACTATTATTGGCAGTTGTAGTATTTTGTAATTCAGTAGAATTTCTATCAATATTTTCTTTATTTGTGGCCACACTCAATGAATCGGAATTTGCAGTTTGGGAATTTACTGCTAATCCTTGATTTTCGGATTTTTTACTGAACCAAAAGCCAATGGCCACAGAAATTACTGTAATAGCAATAATGGATAATAACCACGGCAGGAATCTCCTCTTTTTGGACTTTTCATCATCCAGAGCAGCATTCAGCCTATCCCATTGGGCTTCATGCAAAGGCTCCTTATGTTCCTCAAAAGCCTTTTTAAGGGCATCCTGAAGATTACTTTTTTTGTTCATTTGCTTTTAATTTAGTCTTCACTAGTTCTGTTAATGTTCTTTTGGCTCGGCTGTATTGCGATCTTGAGGCTTCTTCACTTATATTTAATTGTGCTGCTATTTCCTTATGACTCAATTCATCAATGGCATACAGATTAATTATAATTTGCTGATTTAGTGGCATTTGATGCATTAGATGCATTGCCACCTCCGCTTCTAGGCTAATTTCTTGTTCAATATCAGTATCCTTAATCTCAAGTGCATTATCCGAAATATGTTCCACCAATAAGGCACTCTTCCTTTTCCTCAAAAAATCAAGCGCTGTATTTACACCAATTCTGTTAATCCAGGTTTTGAGGCTGCTATTACCTTTAAATTTCTCAATGTTGTGGTAAACTTTCATCAAACTATCATGAAAAACCTCTTCCGCATCTTCCCTATGTGATGTGTAACGCATACATAATCCCATTAACTGAGGCCCATATTGATTATACAGCATTCTTTGCGCCTTGGAATCACCCTTGCTACAGGCCTGTATCAGTTCATTTTCTTTCAATACTTGAGCTGGTTTTAATGTATAGACGCAACTTATTCTATTTTTGTGACATGTTCCTGAAAAAAAAGGAATTTATTTCAGGGATAACACAATAATCCAAAATAGATGGCGTTATAACCATACAAAGTAATAAAGCTTATGCAACAAAATTTTACACAAAATGACGTCCTTCTTTACATTTACAACGAACTGGAAGCTGAAAAAACAGAAGCTTTCCTCAAGGCCGTTGCTGAGGACAAGGATCTTTTGAACTTTTATCAGGAAACCCTTAAAACATTGAATGACCTGGATAATATCAAATTAGAACCTACCCCTTCCATTGTCAACATCCTTAATGAGGAATCGCGTTCCAACTCTTTAGAAATCCACTAAATAAGGAAAATAAAAATATTTTTTAAACTTGGATTTTAATTCAGGTCGAATCTTTTATTTTTGTTTTTTCTTATGTCACAAGCTAGACAGCCAGCTATTGGCTTTATTTTCATCACATTACTAATTGATGTCATTGGATTTGGCATCATTATCCCCGTCCTACCAAAACTAATTTCTCAACTCCAGGGTTGCACTATCAGCGAGGCTGCCAAATATGGCGGTTGGTTATTATTTGCCTATTCAATCATGCAATTTCTCTTTGCACCTTTATTGGGCAACCTAAGCGATAAGTATGGGCGCAGACCTGTATTGCTACTCTCACTTTTCGGTTTCGGTATAGATTATCTTTTCCTTGCATTTGCCAATACATTGCCTTTGTTATTTTTAGGCAGATTCATTGCAGGTATTATGGGCGCAAGTTTTACTACAGCTTCCGCCTATATCGCCGATATCAGCACACCTGAAAAAAGAGCACAGAATTTTGGTATGATAGGTGCTGCATTCGGTTTGGGCTTCATTATAGGCCCTGTTATTGGCGGATTGTTGGGTCAATATGGCCCACGAATACCCTTTATTGCTGCGGCAATATTAACATTGCTCAATTGTTTATATGGCTACTTTATCTTGCCAGAATCATTGAAACAGGAGAACAGGCGAAAATTTGATTGGAAACGTTGCAACCCTTTTACGGCCTTGATAAAACTAAGGCGTTATCCAATCGTATTTGGCTTGGTGGGTACTTTAATCTGCCTTCATATAGCCTCACACGCCGTGCAAAGCAACTGGTCGTATTTTACAATGTATGTTTTTAATTGGGATGAAAGGACCATCGGTTTATCATTGGGTGTTGTAGGAGTGCTGATAGCTTTTGTTCAGGGATTCCTCATCAGGGTGCTTAACCCTAAATTGGGGCAAAAACGATCAGTCTATTTTGGAATTGGGTTTTATGCCCTTGGTTTGCTATTATTTGCATTTGCAAACCTCAGTTGGATGATGTTTGCATTCCTCGTACCCTATTGCCTAGGAGGTATTGCCATGCCGGCTATTCAAGGCATTATTTCCGGACAGGTACCTGCGAATGAACAAGGAGATCTTCAAGGGGCATTAACTAGCTTAATGAGTGCAACTGCCATCATAGGCCCACCCTTAATGACTAATTTATTCTCCTATTTCACCTCCCCAGTAACCCCCATATATTTTCCAGGTATTGCCTTTTTGACCGGCGCTTTCCTCACTGTTATAAGCGTTTTCCTTGCCATGCGTTCTATGAGGGGTTATGAGAATAAGAAAGGGTGAGGGGAAATAAGCAATTTACAATAGGTAGTTGGCAATAAGTAATAAGCAATAGGCAAAATGCAATTTGCAATAGGCAATAAGTAATTGCAATAAGAAAGTTGGTTTCATTGCCTATTGGTTCTCATTGCTTATTTGGTCCCATTGCTTATTTGCTCCCATTGCCTATTGGGTTTCATTGCCAATTGGATTTCATGTATCTTTGCAAAAAAAAATTAAATGAGTCGTAAAAAAATCATTACGGAACTTACAGAAAACGATATTATCCAGATTCTTGCCAGTAACAAAGGGAAAATCCTGAACCATAAACAAATATTTGCGCAACTTCAAGAAGACAACAAACCTGAAAATGCGGAAGAATTATTGCCTTATCTTCATAAATTGGTAGACAATGGAAGTATTGAAAAAAGGGATGATTATAAGTTTTATAAATTGACAGCTCCCAAATTAGTGCAAGGTGTTATTGATATTTCAAAAAATGGAAGGATATTTTTAATAGTAGAAGAGAAAGAAGAAGACTACCAGGTGGAATTCGCTTCATTCAAGCTATTGCCTTTTGATACTGTGGAAGCAGAAATAGTAAAACAAGGTAACAAAAACCCAAAGGCCAATATTATCCGCCTAATCAAACATTCCGAAAAAACCTACACAGGCGTTCTAAGGCAAAAAGAACATCAATGGTTTATAGAACCGGACAACGTGAGGTTCCAAATGCCCTTTATTGCCAAGAAATCCGACCTGCTTAAAAATGGATTAAAGGTTTCTTTTAATATATCCGACTGGAAAACAGATAGTAAATTACCTAGGGCAACAGTTAAGGAAATATTAGGAAAACCAGGAGAACATAAAACTGAAATGCATTCCATCCTCACGGAATTTGGTTTACCTGAAGCTTTTGATGATGAAGTACAGGCTTTTTCAGATAATATCTCGGAAGTTATTTCACCAAAGGATTTAGAAGGCAGGGAAGACTACAGGAAAATATTGACATTTACCATTGACCCTGACACTGCTAAGGATTTTGATGACGCCATCTCATACCAAATACTGCCAAACGGCAATTTTGAAGTCGGTGTTCATATTGCAGATGTCAGTCACTATGTAAAGCCCGGAACTATACTTGATCAGGAAGCATTAAAACGCGCTACTTCAGTTTACCTTGTAGATAGAGTTGTGCCCATGCTTCCCTTTAAACTTTCGGATGTAATATGTTCACTGGTACCTCACCAGGATAGGTTAACTTTTGCCGCTATTTTTGAAATAACGCCGCAGTTCAGTATCCACAAAATACGATTTGCAAAAACAATTATTTATTCGGATAAACGATTCAGCTACGAAGAAGCACAGAAAATCTTGGACGATGGCGAAGGGTTGCACCATCAGGAACTTCTGCATCTCAATACTTTTGCAAAATTCCTTGCAAAAAAGCGTTTTCAGAATGGGGCCATTAATTTTGAATCGAATGAATTTAAGTTCGTGTTAGACGAAGATTTCAAACCGGTAACCATGCAATTGAAGATAAGGCAAGACACTAATAAACTCATAGAAGAACTGATGCTATTAGCCAATAAATCAGTAGCAGAATATGTGGAGAACCTTAAACCTAAAAAGCCTTTTATTTTCAGGACACACGATGAACCTTCGGATGCCAAGTTGCAGGATTTGAAAAGGTTTGTTGCCCGGTTTGGCTATACCTTAAATATTGAAAATGAAAGGTCATTGAGAAAGTCAATCAACGACATTTCTGCAGCTGTAGAAGGTAAACCAGAGCAGGATGTTGTGAGAACCATGTGCATCCGCAGCATGGCAAAAGCAGTTTATACGCCTAATAAGCCTAGTCACTTCGGGCTAGATTTTGCCTTTTACTCACATTTCACATCACCTATCAGGAGGTATCCGGATATCATTGCACATAGGCTCTTGCACGGTTATTTACACAACAAAACAATGGAGCAGATATGCAATTGGAACATGAGTCAATTAGATGCCGCTTGCAAACAAAGTTCGAAAATGGAACAGTTGGCGAGTGATGCCGAAAGGGCTTCCATCAAATATAAGCAGGCAGAATGGATGGAATCTAAAGTTGGACAGCAATTCGAAGGTGTTATAAGTGGTTTAACAGATTGGGGAATATTTGTAGAGATAAAAGAATACAAATGCGAAGGCCTTATCAGACTGAACACCATTGGCGATGACCATTATATCTACGATTCTCACCTAATGGTGACCAGAGGTTCCCGTTTTTCCAAACAATTTAAAATGGGAGATGTAGTAAGTGTAATAGTTGCAGCGTCGAACAAAATTAATAGAACTATTGATTTAAAGATGGTAGATAGTGAGAGACCTTCAAGGCATAATAAACATGAAAAACATGGCAGAAACAGTAAAAGGCGCAGATAATTTCGAACAATACCTGGTGGAACATCCAATTATTGGTTCACCAGAAAACCTTTACGATGCCATGAATTATATTATGCAATTAGGTGGCAAAAGAATGCGGCCAAAACTTTTGTTGATGGCTTATGAGAGTTGTGCAGGAACTATCAGCGAAGATGCATTGCAACTGGCGCTTGCTATAGAAACATTTCACAATTTCAGTTTGGTTCATGACGATATTATGGACAATGCTCCAATACGGAGGGGGCAACAAACTGTTCATAAAAAATGGGACAATGCCACTGCGATATTGGCTGGTGATAATCTTCTAATAAAATGCTATGAACTTATCTTAAAAACAGAAATTAAGAATAAAGTAGAAATACTCCAATTATTCACTAAAACAGCAACGGAGGTTTGCGAAGGCCAGCAAATGGATGTGGATATGCCTTTACAAAAAAACGTGACGGAAGAAGGATACTTGGAGATGATAAAGCTTAAAACCGCAGTGTTACCCGCATGTGCTTTGAAAATAGGGGCATTAGCTGCAAATTCGGACTCAGCAATTGCCAATGAATTTTACAATTTTGGCCTTAATTTAGGTATGGCTTTTCAATTACAGGATGATTATTTGGATACCTTTGGTACCGCAGAAGAAATTGGAAAACAGGTAGGCGGGGATATTTCTGAGAATAAAAAAACCATCCTCTATCTGCACGCAATGAAAAATTCAGATAGCGATCTAAGGAATAAATTGGAAAGCTGGTACACAGGGAAAGTACATGATGGCGCTTTAAAGATCGAAGAGGTAAGGCAAATATTTATGCAAAGAAAAAGTGATATATATCTGTTGCAACTTAAAAAGGAATATGAGGTGCGTGCTCGGTTGTATTTAACAAATGTGTGCACAGATCAACAAGTTAACTTAATATTCTTGCAATTACTTAACAGTTTGGAAAGTAGAAAAAAGTAGTGATTATCATGATTGTAATGTTAGTGGTCATTCATGTTTGAATTACATTTATTCTTTAAAATTGACACCACTTTCCTAAATTTACTTATGGTCAACTATGTTGATTTACCTTAGTGAAATTATAAAAATGTAAGATCTACCCATACCAAATAGGTTTCCGAAATCTTTGAAAACTTTAAGGTTCAGGATAACCACTCGTATGAAGCGTTTTCCCGACAATTATTTAAAGTATAGAGCAGAAACTCGACCATAGGGAGTAAAACCTATCTACGATTGGTATAACAAATGTTTATAAATAGGTTAAGAGTGTAAATAATACCTAGTTTTCTTGCGTTATTTTCGCCTTTTAAGTTTATGGCAATACAGGACACAAATTATACAGATGATAGTATCCGGTCTCTCGACTGGAAGGAGCACATAAGAATGCGCCCCGGCATGTACATTGGAAAACTGGGAGATGGCGCCTCTGCAGATGATGGTATCTATGTGCTGGTGAAAGAGGTGATTGACAATAGTATCGACGAACACATGATGGGTTATGGTAAAAAAATCGATGTTACCATTTCAGATAACAAAGTTATTGTTAGGGATTTTGGTAGGGGAATTCCTTTAGGCAAGGTGATTGATTGTGTTAGTAAAATCAATACAGGCGGTAAATATGATTCAGGCGCTTTCCAAAAATCTGTAGGTTTAAACGGTGTGGGAACAAAGGCAGTAAACGCACTTTCATCCTATTTTTGCGTTCAATCTTTCAGAAATGGAAAAACTAAAAAAGTTGAATTTTGCAAAGGTGAAATCACGAAGGATTACAAAGAAACCACAACAAATGATAAGGATGGCACCTTAATGATTTTTGAACCCGACAACACTATTTTTAAAAATTACCGCTATATCCCAGAGTTTTTAATTGAACAGATATGGAACTATGCCTTCCTAAACTCCGGC
>JBBQIF010000156.1:0-7012 GCA_038324665.1 Bacteroidia bacterium | reverse complement strand
ACCGTTACTACAAATACATCGTTAAGCAAATACATACAAAGGTCCTGTGAATCGTTGATGGTTTTTCCATTAGCACTTTTGCCAAAGTAGCTGCTAACATCTGGAAATAGGTAAAATGCCCCATCAGGATTATTTAATTTTAAGCCGGGTATATCTTTCAATATTTCCAGGCAAACATTCCTTCTTTTTAGGAAGGCCTCCTTCATATCATGGGTGGGTTTCATATCACCGGACAGTGCGGCAATAGCAGCCCTCTGTGCAATAGAATTAGTACCACTTGTAAACTGACTTTGGAGTTTTTCGCAGGCATAAGCAATCTCCTTAGGTGCACCAATATACCCAATCCTCCAGCCAGTCATGGAAAAAGCTTTGGAAACGCCATTTACAGTTACTGTCCTATTAATTAAAGTGCCAAATGTTGCAATGCTTGTATGCGCTCCTATAAAATTAATGTGTTCGTATATTTCATCACTAATTATATAAACAGATGGATGCCTTTCAAAAACAACTGCCAATGCCTTCAGTTCCTCATAGCTATATACAGAACCACTTGGGTTATTAGGGCTGCTAAAGATGAAAAGTTTGGTATTTTCTGTGATGGCGGCTTCAAGTTGTTCGGGTGTAATTTTATAATCACTATTAACATCTGTTTCAATATACACTGCTTTTCCTTCTGCTAGACTAACCATATCAGCATAGCTCACCCAGAAAGGTTTGGGAATTATTACTTCGTCTCCTGCATTCACCAAAGACAATACAGCATTCATTATAGCGTTTTTAGCCCCAGTACTCACCACAATCTGGTCGATATTATAATCCAGATTATTATCCCGTTTAAATTTGGTTTTAATAGCTTCTCTCAATTCAGGGATACCTGCTACAGGCGTATAGAAAGTATAATTATTATTGATGGCATCTATTGCAGCCTTTTTAATATGGTCGGGGGTAAAAAAATCCGGCTCCCCAAAACTCAAGCTGATGACATCTTTTCCTTCTGCTTTCATCTGTCTGCCAAGTTTTGCCATGGCTATTGTTTCCGATTCAGAAATCCTGCTCAACCTGTCCGCAATTACTTTTGTATCTTCTTGTGTTATCAAAATTTTATGTAATAAAAGTGCAAATTTACAGCAAATTACTAAAACGATAAAGATTATTACGATTAACTCAGCCAAACTGAATGTTTTTCTATACACCTTTTGACTACTTCTCTTCAAATATGGGTACAAATCGTAAAAAAGAATTTTTATACCCCTCCAAAATTATTATTTTTGAACCTTATTTGAGAACACATGCAAATTGAAAATATCCTCTACCAGCTTTTATTGGACCATGAATGCATTATCCTGCCTACTTTTGGTGGTTTTATTGTAAGGGAAAGCCCGTGCAATTTTAATGCAGGCCGAGATATTTTAAAACCTTACAGCAAATCTGTTTTTTTTAATCAGCATTTGCAGGAAAATGATGGCCTGCTTATTAATGCTATTGTTAAGGATAGGAACATAAGCTATTCTGAAGGTAATATTTTGCTTGAAGAATGGATAATCAGTATTAATAAACAAATTGAATCAGACGGAAATGCACTCATAGGTAAAATAGGCCGTTTTTATAAAGGTAATGATGGTAATAAATGGTTTACTCCCGATTCAGCTCTGAATTTATCCTTGCATACCTATGGTCTCCGCCCTATAAAGGCAGTAACTGTAGCAAATAAAGTCATTTTGCCTGAAGAACAGGTGCTTGAATTAAAAACCTTGACAGATAATAAACCAATTGAAACATTCAAGGTTCAAAAAACAAATTGGAAAGCTTGGGCTGCAGCTGCGGCAATTGCACTATTGGTGCATGTTTCTTATTTAACCATCGAGAATTACACCCACCCTGCCTCAACCCATGAGGCGTCTATAATAACTGCCATTATCGATAGCCCTGAAATTAAATCTGATGATATTATAGTTACCGATACCGTTGCAAAGGAAGAAATAGTAGCTCCTGAATCTTTCGAATTACCTACAGAAGACCTTCTCAAAGAAAATAAAGTTATTAAGGATGAAACTACAATACCTGAAAAAATACCAGTAGAGGAACAGTCCCCTCCGAGTAAGGAAACGGTTATAAAAATGGAAACTGGAAATGAATATATTGAGGGGAAACCAGTGATTGAAACGATTCGTGTAATAAAAGCCAAGTATTTACTCGAGATAAATGCCATTAATCACCATAAAGACTTATTAAAAGAAGGGTTGTCAACATCTATAGAGAAAGATGAAAATGGCTTTTACGAAGTGGTTTTACTCATCTTTAAGACGCCTAAAAATTAAGTATACCGAGAAGCATTATAAACAGAGCAAAGTGATCAAATGAATACTTTGAAAAACAAATTAAAGAATAAATAATAAATTAACACAATCAGACGTTATATATAAAACATGTTACTATCCATCTTATTACAAAGCACAGCGGGCGCAGTAGATTCTGCCAACGCAGCACAAGCTCTAACAAATGCAGCACAAGCTCCGAAAAATTTTTGGGAAATAGCGGTACTAGGAGGTCCGGTAATGATTCCAATAGGTTTAATGTTTGTCATTGCTCTTTATTTGTCAATAGAAAGGTACCTGACAATAAGGAATGCCTCTAAGATTGACTTGAATTTTATGCCCAATATTAAGGATATGGTTTTAAACGATAATATAATTGGGGCAAAAACGCTTTGCAGCAGAACCAATACCCCAATAGCACGTATGATAGAAAAAGGTGTTTCAAGAATCGGCAAACCTATACAGGATATTGATTCTTCTGTTGATAATGTTGGAAGAATGGAGATATACAAAATTGAAAAGAATGTTGGTTTTCTAGCTACCATCGCCGGTCTTGCACCTATGTTTGGTTTCCTTGGAACTATTTTTGGTGTTATCCAGATGTTTCAGAAGATTTCCATCGCTAATGCCATACAAATTGATATCATTTCAGGTGGATTGTATATCAAGATGGTTTCTAGCGCTGCTGGTCTTTTATTGGGTATATTTGCTTTTGCAACTTATCATTATCTTATGCTGAAGATAGATAGAGTCGCCAATAAGATGGAAGCGTATAAACTGGAGTTTATCGATATTTTGCAACAACCTGCTTAAATTTAAAGAGATTAGAACATGGCTATTAGAAAAAGAAATAGAATCGCTTCAGAATTCAGTTTGTCAGCAATGACAGATATTATTTTCATGTTACTGATATTTTTTATACTGACTTCATCGGTATCCAAAGAGCCGATTCTCAAGATTGTATTACCTAAAGGTGTTGCCCCCGACCACTTGCCGGTTCAGCCTGTTATTATTTCGCTAAATGCTACCGGTGAATATGCTGTGAACCAAAATAAAAATGTTACGCTTGAAAGTTTACCTTTTGTACTTGAAACGGAATTAAAGAAAAACCTAACAGCCCCGGTAAGTATACATGCAGATAAGAGTGTACGATATGAACAAGTGATGCAAATAGTAAGCATAGCAAATAAGCTGGGAGCTAAAGTGGTTTTAGCGCTTGAAAAGGACACAGATAAATAAAACCGTTATGAACCAACAGACAGAAGAAATTGAAATTACGAACAGAAATATATCAGGCGTTTCTACTTCTGTTATTACTGCATTGCTTATTGCTTTTCTTATCCTGTTACAATTTAAAGTAGATCCTACACCTTTAAATGAGGAAGGCGGTGTGGCAGTAAGTCTGGGTGAACCCGATAAAGGTGGGCCGGCAGAAGTACCAGTAGAAGCTTATCAGCCGCCAAGTACACCAAAATTTGAACCACGGGTAGATGAGCAAACTGTTGATCCGGATGCTATTCCTGTTCCTAAAACGCCTGTTGTAAAAAAGACTGAAGCCGCAAAAGATCCTCAACCTGATGATATTATTAAAAGAATGGCTGAACAGGCTAAGAACAACCAGAATAAACCTGAAAATGGGGGTACTGGAACAAAACCAGGCGCCCAAGGTTTGCCAACTGGAGAGGAAGGCGGAAAACCGGATGGCACAGGTGGTAAAAACGGTGGTGCAAGTACAGGAATAGACCCTAAAGGAACAAAACCAGGCACCACACATACCTTTGGCAACAGACGAATGATTGAACCAAGCAACGATGAAAACTGTGGCGCAAGTGGTACTGTCATTGTTGATGTTATCTTAAAAGCAGATGGAACAGTTGTTCCTCAGGGAATTAACCCAAGTACAAAATCTTCTGTTACCTGTTTGCATAATTTAGCTATAAAACTGGCAAGGAAAACAAAGTTTGCAGCTTCAACTGATAGCAAGAGTGCCGAAGGAACGATTACCTTTAAATTTACTTATTAATTATTTCGAATAGTTCCAATTTAATGACTTATCATGAAACCCTGTCATTCTTATTTCAAAAACTCCCCTACTTCACCCGTGATGGAAAAGCCGCTTTAAAACCGGATTTAACCAATACCATTCTTTTATGTGAAGCAATTGGCAATCCGCATTTAAAATTCAAAAGCATCCATATTGCAGGCACAAATGGCAAAGGGAGCACGGGCAATATGCTGGCCGCAATTCTTCAATTGCAGGGATATAAAACTGGTTTATATACCTCCCCCCACCTCAAAGATTTTAGAGAAAGGATAAGAATTGATGGTGAAATGATTTCGGAACAATTTGTTATCAGTTTTACTGAAAAAATAAAGCCTTATATTGACAGTATCCAACCTTCTTTTTTTGAAATTACGGTAGCCATGTGTTTCGACTATTTCTCTCAAATGGAAATTGATTATGCCATTGTTGAAACTGGGTTGGGTGGTCGTCTGGACAGCACCAATATTATTCATCCTATTCTTTCGATAATAACAAACATAGGAGACGATCACATGGATTTACTAGGTAATACCTTGGCAGAAATTGCGAGTGAAAAAGCTGGAATTATTAAAAGCAATACCCCAGTTATTATTGGTGAAAGTCAAATGGAAACTGACCAAGTTTTTATTGAAAAGGCAAAACAGGAAAATGCCCCTATTTATTTCGCCGACTGCAACACAAATTATTACAATACCGAAATAGAAACGGACCTTAAAGGCATTTACCAGCATAAAAATACGGTAACTGTAATGCAAGCCGTGGAAGTTTTACAACAATTGGGAGTAACGATTGATTCTTTCACTGCAGCAAAAGCCTTGATGCGAGTAAAGGAATTAACAGGTTTCAGAGGTCGTTGGGAGGTACTTGGCCAACAGCCCAAAATCATAGCAGATACTGCTCATAATGAACCCGGATTGAAATTGGTATTTGAACAATTGAGAGCGGAAAAATATCGGCAATTACATATTGTCTTTGGTATGGTGGCTGATAAGCAAAGGACTGAAATCATTAAATTATTACCAAAAGAAGCCATCTATTATTTTTGCAAACCAGATTTGCCAAGAGGTTTAGATCCTGAAATTCTGAGGGAAGAATGCAATGCCGCAGAGATTAAAGGCAACACTTATAAATCTGTTGAAAATGCTTTAATTGCGGCAAAGGAAAATGCCCAAACAGATGATTTAATCTTCGTGGGAGGCAGTACATTTGTAGTGGCAGAAATTATATGAGTGCAGAAAAAAAATTAATTATATTTACAGATGGTGCGGCCATTGGCAATCCAGGTCCCGGTGGATATGGAATCGTAATGAAATGGGGCAATGCCCGCAAGGAGATTAGCGAAGCCTTTACCCTTACTACCAACAACAGAATGGAATTAATGGCTGTAATTGTGGCATTGGAAGCCGTAAACAAGCAAAAATTGAACGTCCATATTTATACAGATAGTAAGTACGTATGTGATGCAATTGACAAAAAATGGGTTTGGGGCTGGCAGAAAAAGGGATGGAAAGATAAAAAGAACATTGACCTTTGGAAAAGGTTTTTGCCTTTATTTGACGGTCATCATATTACCATGCACTGGGTTAAAGGTCATGCTGGTATTGAAGAAAACGAAGCTTGCGATGTATTGGCAACAACTGCTGCAAAGACAGGTCCATGGAAAAAGGATGTAGGGTATTTACCAGAGAATTCAAAAGGGTTATTTTAGCAAAATTTAATCCTAATCACTTATTTTTGTACATAGTTGACAACACAAAATTGTTTTAATCGTTTGCTTCTTCTTTCGATAACTACACTAGTGAGTATTGTTATAAAGGCACAGGTTAATTTCAAAAATCAGGTCCTAAAATCTTATAAAACCAATACAATGCTTGAAGCAGAATTGGATGAGGATGGTTTTTATAATGTTACTAAGAGAAATGAAAGTCTGGAAGGTTATACTGTATTCAGATACCGAGCCTCCACAGGTAAAATTGATACGCTTTGCCGTACATTTCACCTGGATAATAGACTTATTTCAATAACAAGGTATGACACTTTAAATACCGATAAGTATGGTGGACTATTATATGGTGTTTGTCTAGGATATCTTCACGGATGGGAGAAGCAATATTATTATAACGGGCAATTACTTTCCATAAAACACTATCAAAATGGTGAGCAAAATGGAGGTGAATTGCATTGGGATAGCAAGGGAAAACTCGAAAAAGAACTATATTACAAAAACGGACTAAGAGATTCCTGCTCGAAAATTTATTTTCAGAATTCAGATAAACTAAGCATTATTCAATGGTATAAAGATGATGTGCGATTATTGGAAAGAGAATCGTGGTATCCTAGCGGACAGAGGAAAGAATATTTACAATTCAAACCGAAGCAAATTGATAAACGATGGAATGCAGATGGAAGCTACCAATATATTTCCGTTGAAGATTCAGCTATTGTGCGATGGGAAAAGGATAAAATAGATTTTAGCATGTATAAAGACCCTTCAACAGGCAAATGGATCAGTCAGGAATTTTGGTATAACGGAAAAGTTCATGTAAAAGAATTATCTGATAGTTTTTTTGGAGACAATCTGCGCATCAGATATTATTATGATCAGAATGGAAAATATGAATATAAAGAAACAATTCCAAAATCAAGGTCCCTT
>JBBQIF010000155.1:0-7014 GCA_038324665.1 Bacteroidia bacterium | reverse complement strand
TCAACGATCATTGGAATCAATTCAGGTGCTTTCTCACCCCTCTCATTCATTTTTAAATAGAGGTTAACAGTTGACAAAGGTAAACTGATCCAGTTTGGTCTGTCATCATAGGCAAACCATGTCAGCCTTTTTAGAATATCTGTTTTTAACATGATAGCTGTACCCGAAACAGTATCAAGCCTTACTGTCTTGGCTTTAGGGAATTCTTCCAACGCATCCATATAGGTATCAAGCTCATAATTCAGGCAACATTTCAGTTTACCGCATTGCCCCGATAATTTAAGCATATTAATGGATAAATTCTGGTAACGTGCCGCAGAGGTACTTACCATTTTAAAGTCTGTTAACCAAGTACTACAGCACAGTTCTCTGCCACAACTGCCAATGCCGCCAAGCCTTGCTGCTTCTTGCCTATAACCAATTTGGCGCATTTCAATTCTCAGCTTAAATTCATCTGCATATCGGCGAATTAATTCTCTGAAATCCACCCTGTTTTCGGCCGTATAAAAGAAAATAACTTTCCTGTTATCACCTTGGATTTCAATATCACTCAATTTCATTTCTAGGTTAAGGTCTAGGGCCTGTGTCCTCGCCCTCTCCAGCACTTTTGCTTCTCGCATTTTCGCTTCTTGGTATTTCTCAATATCCCTATCAGAAGCCTTTCTCTGAATATTCCTTATTTGCTCTGAATTTTCTGTCAATCCACGTTTCTTAAGCTGTAAGCGAACTAGTTCACCACTTACTGATACATGACCGAGATCATATCCACTGTCTGAATCGAGAATTACGGCATCACCTGTATATAACTCCAAATTAGAATCATTTCTGAAAAACTCTTTACGACTTCCCTTGAACCTTATTTCTATTATATTAAACGGCTTATAATCGTCGGGTAAAGCTACATCACTCAGCCAATCATATACATTCAATTTATTACATCCGCTTGTGCCGCAGGTGCCGTTACTTTTGCAACCTCCCGGTTTTCCGCCTGTTGTACCACAACTTCCACATCCCATTTTCTATACTATTTTTTTAAGTTTTAAATATCACAATTAATTAAATAGCAGTCCTTTGTTCAAGGGGTTTCATACTATTTTTAAGTTTCAAAGATAGGTTAATATAAATTAATTTAACATTGCCATACCGCTCAGTCTCAAAAATGCTGTCATTAAAGGCTTTATATATCTCACTGCCATTTTCAATATGTATGAATTTAGATAATTTATTGACAAATTCATTTTCATTTACAGTGAGTAGTGAATTATTGGGGTTATGAGATGTCATCAATGTAGCACGAATAATGTGCAACCCATAATTTAAAAAAATCTTAAAGAAATCCTTCCCCTCTTCTGTCAATGTTTCAGTAAAAGAAAATACATCCTCCATCTTGCCGGTATGGCAATTTAATAACCATTGCCTGAACATATCGAACATGGGACTTTCAAAGCCGGCAGAAAGTTTAATGGCCTTATTTAAATTTCCTTCCGACATTAAGGCCACATTCTTGGCAAGGTTATTATCCGCTACTAATTTATTTTGCATTAGGTATTGTTCTATCTCCTGATGCTTATAAATTGGAATTTTCAATATTTGTGTTCGTGAAATAATGGTAGATAAAATATCGCTTTGATTTTCTGTCACAAAAATAAAAATGGTATTATCTGGAGGTTCTTCTACCAGTTTTAGCAGTATATTGCCCTCTTTTTTCAGAAACTCAGGCAACCAAATAATTAACACTTTATATTCACTTTCATAAGGCCTTAATGAGAGCCTCCTAAAAATGCTCCTAATCTCAAAAATATTGATGTTCAGGTTCTTTCCTTCTCCATCTATTGCATCCACCCAATCACTAAAACTCATGAGGGGATTCGTTAAAACCATATTCCTGAATTCTTTTATAAAATCACTGCTACTTGTTTTGGGATCTCCATAAAACGGGAAAGTGAAATGCAGATCGGGATGAACCAGTTGACTATACTTTCTGCAACTGCTGCACAACCCACAACTATCATTCTCGGCTTTATCTGTGCAACACAAATACTGGGCATAAGCAATAGCAAGTGCCAGACCATAAGTACCTTCTTTTCCTGTAAATAATTGTGCATGGGGAATCCTTCCAGATTTTGAAGAGTTGACTAATTTAGTCTTAATTTCTGCGTGACCGTATATATCTGAAAATTTCAATTTTGAGGCAAAAATATGCTAAATTAAAATGGGTTTAATAGGGTGTTAACAAAAAATATTATAGCCTCATTCAAGAAATTAGCTAATAAATTTCTTTCAAAAAATTGATTCAGGATTTAATCCATTTGAGTTCAATACTATTTAGAGTCTTTCTATTAAACAATCAGCGAATTTAATGAACAGTCGCTATTTAACTGCTGTAACACTAATCTCTATATGCACTCCTTTGGGCAAAGCAGCCACTTGCACCGTTTCCCGAGCTGGGAAATCAGATGTAAAGTAACCGGCATAAATCGCATTGACCTTGGCAAAGTCAGTCATATCGGTTAAAAAAATAGACGTTTTTATAATGTGTGAATAATCCATTTCGGCTGCTTTTAGAAGTTCCCCTATGTTCTGCATCACCTGTTTTGTTTCTGCTTCAATGCTGTCAGTTATAAGGCTACCATCTGGTTTCAATGCTATCTGTCCACTGCAATACAGGGTATTACCTACTAATACAGCCTGCGAATATGGGCCAATCGGTGCTGGCGCCATTGTTGTTAAAATGATTTTTTTTTCCATTCGAGTAGTGTTATTTTTGTAGCTAGATGAACATTGCAGCAATAGGCCCGCCAAAACAAGTAGAGGAATTAAGTTCGGTGCTTTCATCGGCTGACTGTCATTTTACAGTGCTCGAAAATACAAAAAATATTTCATCTAGTTCATTCGACATCATTTTTGATCTAAATTTTGATGATAATCCTTCTTCTATTAATGACTATGCGGGTATTGACTCAAAAGCAATTTTATGTCTAAGTGCTGTTAAAATTCAATTGCAACAGGCTATTCCTAAAAACCTTCAGTCGCAGGTTATTGGAATTAACGCATTGCCCACTTTTCTTGGTCGCCCTGTTTTAGAAGCCTGTACCTTAAACCCTGCTATTGATACTAGTTTTGTAACTTTGCTTGGATGGAAAAATATCAATATGGTAGAAAGCAGAATAGGCATGGTGAGTGCCAGGATTATCTGCATGATTATCAATGAAGCTTATTTTACACTGCAGGAAGGCACTGCTACTAGAGAGGATATTGACAAAGGCATGAAACTAGGCACGGCTTATCCTTATGGACCTTTTGAATGGTGCGAAAAGATTGGAATCGAAAATGTATATGGAATTTTAGATGCTATGGCTTCGGATACCCATGATGAACGTTATAAGATTTGTAATTTATTGAAAACTGAATATTTGATAAACAGGAATACTTGAATTTGAAAAAAATATATAGTCGTTGTATAATTTTGCTTTTCTTAATTGCAATAACAAATAAGGTTGGGGCAATTCATGCTCCTAAATACTTGTGCAAGGGAGATGGTTTAATATATTATACAGAAACCGTACCTTTACCTGATACAAAACTATGGACATTTGAAGGTGGTAGCATTAGTAGCAGTACTAAAACAGATACAACTGAACCAGTATTTTACAATACTATTGGCACTTTCAAAACTTATACAGTTTCTACTTTTACTTCCTCAGGACAAACTGATTATGATACTTTCCTCATTATCGTTAT
The DNA here is from genome assembly GCA_038324665.1 of Bacteroidia bacterium. Lineage (GTDB taxonomy): Bacteria > Bacteroidota > Bacteroidia > NS11-12g > UBA955 > JABMMZ01. The sequence continues at coordinate 3,273 of JBBQIF010000155.1, read as the reverse complement.
TGATTGGCCAATACCTGACTTTTATTTTCCAAAAGATACAAGCTATTGTCAAGGTAGCGCATTTTCTATAGTATTGGCAGTTAATCCTTCCAATTTTCCAAATGTAACTTATGATTGGAGCACTGGTGAAAAAACGCAATCTATTACAGTTAATTCAGCTCAGACAATTACAGTTAAACTTTCCATTAATGCAGCTAACAAAGAATGTCATGCACTTAATAAATCTATTAATGTTACCGTATCGCCACAACCACTTGTAAATCTTGGCCCCGACCAGTTAATGTGCCAGAACCAGAAAATTGTGTTGGATGCAAAGGGAAATGTCGGTGATAAGTATTTATGGACTCCTACGGGCGAAGTCACTAAGCAAATTAATGTTTCCCTCCCCGGTATTTATAGCGTTGAAGTCACAACAAAGGATAACTGCAAAGCTACCGATGATGTTGAACTAATAGATAGTTGCCCTCATCTTATCTTTATTCCAAATGCTATAAATCCAAATGGCGATTTCCTTAATGATACTTTTAACAAGGTATGGAACTTTACACCGAAAGAATACACCTTCAGTATATATAACCGATGGGGCGAATTGCTATTTGAAACCAAAAACATGACCCAAGGTTGGGATTGTAAAGTAAATGGTAATAGGGTTCAGGAAGGTGTGTATGTTTATAAGATTTCTTACCTGGATACTGATAAAAGATGGTACGAAAGCAGAGGTACTTTTTATGTGATGCGATAATAACCTTAATTTGCATTAATATGATTAATGATGAAGATCTAGACATAAAATTACGAATTGAAAACTCAATAAATTCTTCTGGAATTGTAACTAATATTCAATCAATTTTAATTCTTCAAAATAAGCACTATATTGTTCTACCAGATGTACTAGACGGAGATGCACCAAAGCAATTCATCAAAGCTTACATTTATAACAAAGGAAATAATTTCTTTAAATCAAATAAACAATCCTGGCCAAGGTATATCGCAAAAACTGCAGAAAAGTGGTATCCTGTAGAATCAATCATAGAATTTCTCATAAATAAAATAGGTTGCACTTTAAATTTAAACATTAATAAAGTTGAATTAGTAAATGCAAATAAACAAATTCGATTTTTAAGTAAGTATTTTTTAAATGCAAATGAAAAGCTTATTCATGGTGCAGAAATATGTGGTGAACATTTAGGAGATTTAGAATTTGCCAAACAAATTGCAGAAAACAAAAATACAGCCCGAGATTTATTTACATTTGAATTTATTAAAGAGGCAATCGAAAATGTATTTCCGCATTGTTATAAGTCGATTTTAATAGATTTGGTGAAATTAATAACTTTTGATGCAATAGTTGGCAATAACGATAGGCATTTTTACAATTGGGGAGTTATTGGGAATACAAAAAAGAGGAATAATATAATGAAATTGTCTCCAATCTATGATACTGCTAGAGGTCTAACTTGGAATTTATCAGATGCTAAAATAATTGAATGGGGAAAATTAGATAAAAGCAATAAGAAATTTGAAAACTATATTCTTAATGCTGAACCCAGAATTAGTATTGAAGAAAATAAAGAAGCCTCTCATTTTGATTTATTGAGATATTTAAATAAAATTAACCCCGAATACGCCACAATCATTAAAAATTTAAGTAGTGTGAATAATGAAATAAAAGTATTAAATTTGATAACAAAAGATTTTAAACCGTTCTTTACCTTTGAAAGGTATCAAATGATAATAAATATTATAATTGTGCGTTTTACTAAAATTAGAGAGGAAATAGTATGTTAACAAAAATAAGCAATAAAATAAAGCGTTTTTTCAGTAAAGAGAATGAAGGATTAGAGTTACATCTACCCGATAATGAAACTGCTACATTCTACCTTATGGTAGATAATATAAAAATTGCAATTTTATCTTGTAAAAAAGCCACATGGACTTTTTCATATACAAATGAATTTAAATCAAAAGCAGACGAATATACTTTAATTACTGGTTTTCCTGATATTAATAAATCTTATGAAAGTGATCATTTATGGCCATTTTTTAATGTGCGAATACCAGGTTTAAAACAACCTTTCATTCAAGAAATTATTAAAAAGGAACATATTGATCAAACTAATGAGGTTGCTTTATTAAGGCGTTTTGGTAAAAAAACTATTGCTAATCCATATGAATTAATTCTTATGTGAAAAGATTTCTTGACGCAAAATCAATTCTTCCAGACACTTGTTCCCTCGCTGCAATTTTTACAAATATCTATGTATTCCCTGCCTTTCAATATCTGATGCCGAAAGCTGTTGTAATGTTTACTTTGCCAAATTTCTCTAAAAGACTTTTCACCTAGATTCCCTAATTGATAAGTACCATCTTTATCAAAACAACAAGGCACTACCTTACCATCCCATGTAATAACACAGCTATGCCATAAACGCCAGCAATGGTTCAGTAATTTATTTTTAAACTTATAATTATCGGCTTCCCTTTTATAACGGCTATACGCCTCATTCTCCGGAATTAAATTACTGCCATTTTCATAATCGTATATTTGCGCTGATTTTATTGCCAGCTCGTCCACTCCATATTCCTTTGCCAGTTGCTTTATTTCTCCAAGTTCATGTTCATTGTGCTTAAAAACAATAAACTGCCAAATAATATGTGGGGTCGAAGATTTCATTTCTTTCTTCACCCTTACCAGATTTTTTGTACCTTCCAATACCTTCTCAAGCTGACCGCCCAACCTATATTTTCCATAAGTCTCCTGACTTGTACCATCAATCGAAATGATTAACCGATCCAACCCACTTGAGATCGTTTTCCTTGAGTTTTCTTCATTCAAATAATGGGCATTGGTACTGGTAGCTGTGTATAATTTGTATTGATGAGCAAATGCCACCATATCCAGAAATTTTGTATTTAAATAAGGTTCTCCTTGAAAGTAAAACGTTACATAGCCAGTGGTTGCATGCAACTCTTTGATAATACGCTCAAATACGGGTTGTAATAACATGCCCGTTGGTCGCGAAAAACTCCGCAAGCCGCTTGGGCATTGAGGGCAACGTAAATTACAAGAAGTAGTAGGTTCAACGGAAAATGAAATAGGTTGCCCCCATTGAACGGGTCTTTTTATGATCTTAGAAACATAATAACTGCAGATTACTTTCCCAGCATTAATTACCCTTTTATAGGTAAAATTCTTGTTTATTAGGTTTCGTATATCTTTATAATTTTTATTCAATAGTATTAATCGTAAAATTCAACTTTTATATCCTGACG